>VAXF01000051.1 GCA_005888395.1 Actinomycetota bacterium
CAATCTTCAGGAGCGGCGAAGCAGTGTCAGCAGGACGACGACCACGGGCCCGATCAGCGCGATGAGTGGCATCACGGGCGTCGGCGGGTTGAGGGCGGCGATCACCGGTGGCGCGACCACGAGTCGAGGGCCGTGAGGCCGGCGAGCACGATGAAGGCACAACCGACGGCAACCGCCACCCAACGGTGGTCCGCGTCGGCCGCTGGAACGAGGGCGAACCCGATCGCCGCGAATACGAGAAAGAACGGCGCACGGCGGTCCATCACGCCACCGCCCGGACCGCGAGCGACACCGCCCACGCGATCAAGAAGGCGCCGGGGATGGTGAGGATCCAGGCCCACACCACCCGTCCGGCGACTCCCCACCGAACCGCGCTCAGGCGCTGGGTGGAACCCACGCCGACGATCGCGCCCGTGATGGTGTGGGTGGTCGAGACGGGGATGCCGGCGGCGGACGTGAAGAACAGCGCGGCGGCCGCGGCCGACTCGGCGGCCATGCCACCGACCGGCTGGAGCCGGGTGATCTTCGATCCCATGGTCTTCACGATCCGCCATCCACCCGTGAGCGTGCCGAGGCCGATTGCGCTGTGTGCCGCGAGAACGACCCACAGCGGTACGCCGGCCGTCTTGGCGACGTGTCCGGTGGCGATGAGCACCGCGAGGATGACCCCCATCGTCTTCTGGGCGTCGTTGGCGCCGTGGCCGAGGCTGAACATTGCGGCCGAGAGGAGCTGGCCGCGCCTGAAGCCCGTATTGAGACGCTCGACCCGTCGCACGCGGTGGAAGATCCACATGATCGTGATGGCCACCGAGAGGGCGAGGGCCAGCCCGATCAGCGGTGACAGCACGATGAAGACACCGATCTTGCGCAGGCCGTCCTCGAGCAGCACGTGACCGCCCGCACGCGCCACGGCGGCACCCGCGATGCCACCGACCAGCGCGTGCGACGAGCTGGTCGGAAGGCCGAGCCAGAACGTGATGAGGTTCCAACCGATCGCCCCGACGAGCCCGGCGAATACCACGCCGATCGTGAGCACTCCGGGCTCGACCACGCCCTTGGCGATGGTCGCGGCGACCTTGGTGCCGAAGAGCAGGAACGCGACGAAGTTGAAGAACGCCGCCCACGCGACGGCGACCCGAGGCGACAGCACCCGGGTGCCGACGACTGTCGCAATCGAATTCGCGGCGTCGTGGAACCCGTTGGTGAAGTCGAAGACGAGCGCGACGACGATGACGAGGACGAGGCCGACCGTCACGGCTAAGCGTGCTTGAGGACGATGGCCTCGACCACGTTCGAGATGTCCTCGATCGTGTTGAGGGCGGCTTCCATGGCCTCGACGATGTCCTTCCACCTGAGCACGTCGAGCGCCTCGAACTCGCCGCTGAACAACCGGGCCACCGTCCGCCGGTAGACGGCGTCGCCCTCGGACTCGAGCCGGTCGATTCTCTCGAGGTAAGGCTGCACCCCCTTCATGCTCTCCAGGCGGTCGACCAACCCGACCGTCTCGTCGGCCATCTGCACCAGGAGATCGGCCTGCTCACCGAGCTCGTGGAGCGGCTCGGAAACGGACAGGAGCTGCATGCGCAGCGAGACCTCGAGCATGTCGTCGACGACGTCGTCGAGCTCCTCCGCAAGGGCGTGAATGTCCTCACGGTCGAACGGGGTCACGAACGTCGAGTTGAGCCGCGTGAGGATCTCGTGCGTCAGCTCGTCGCCCGTGCGCTCGCACTCGCGTACCCGGTCGTGGCGAGCGTCGGCGTCGGTCGGCGCGGTCACCCGATCCCGTAGCCGCCGTGCCGCCTCGGCGACGTTGGCGGCCGATTGGGCGAAGAGGTCGAAGAAGCGGTCGTCGGTGGGCACCAGGCGAAACCGCATACCGGCGGGGACCGTAGCAGCGGACGGTCGAGCGACGCGCCACAGTGGAGGCATGGAACCCGTCGTCGCCGCGGCCGTCCAGGCCACCCCCGTCTTCCTCGACCGCGAGGCCACCGTCGAGAAGGCGTGCGACCTGATCGCCAAGGCTGCGGCCGACGGGGCCGGCCTCGTCGTGTTCCCCGAGGCGTTCGTGCCGACCTATCCCGACTGGGTGTGGCGCACGACGCCGTGGGCCGACCACGGATGGTTCGCGCGGCTGTGGGACCAGTCGGTGGAGGTGCCCGGGGCGGCCACCGCGCGCCTCGGCGAGGCGGCGCGCGGCGCCGGCGCGTGGGTGGCCATGGGCGTCAACGAGCGCGACACGGCGAGCAGCACGCTGTACAACTCGCTGGTCTACCTGAGCCCTGCCGGCGAGGTGGCGGGTGTGCACCGCAAGCTCATGCCCACCGGTGGTGAGCGGCTCGTGTGGGGCATGGGCGACGGCTCGACTCTCACGGTGCTCGACACCGTGTTCGGCCGGCTCGGCGGCCTGCTGTGCTGGGAGAACTACATGCCCCTGGCGCGCGCCGCCATGTACGCGCAGGGCGTCGACGTGTACGTGGCCCCGACGTGGGACAACAGCGACGTGTGGGTGCCGACGCTGCGCCACATCGCCAAGGAGGGGCGGATGTTCGTGATCGGCACGAACTCCTGCATCCGGGCCTCCGACGTCCCCGCCGACCTGCCCGGCCGCGACGACCACTACGGCGGTGCCGACGACTGGCTGTCGCGGGGGAACACCACGATCGTGGGGCCCAACGGCGAGATCCTCGCCGGCCCGCTGGTGGAGGAGGAGGGGATCCTGCTCGCCCAGCTCGACCCCGCTCTCACCCGCGCCGCCCGCCAGCAGTTCGACCCCGTGGGCCACTACGCCCGTCCCGACGTCTTCCACCTCGACGTCGACGTGCGGGCCAAGCCGGCCGTGACGCTGGACGCGTCGGGCGAGGCGCCCTCGTAGAAGGACGCTCACGCCGCCCGGGCGCCCTCCCGCTCGAGCACGCGCCACAGCCGCCGGCGACAGCGGTCGGCCTCGTCGCCGGCCAGCCCGTTGACGGCGACGACACCCTCGACGAGGTCGTTGGCCACGGCCGCGAACGGCCGCCCGCGCACCCGCACGGCCACGATGGCGCCACCGTCGGGCCGGCGCCGCACTGTGCGGTCTGCGCCGGCGATGCGCGGTGGGCTCCGGAACCCGGGTACCACGAGACCGGCGGCCCGCGCCTCGGCCGCGACCAGGCGGGCCGCGGCGCTGAACCGGATCGACGACGCCGTCTCCATCGCCTCCATCCTGCCGAGGGGGTGGGACAGGGACGTCCCCTCTCGACTTTTGGCCACTGCAGTCACGGCAGGTGTGCACCAGTGTGAAAAAGTCGAGAGGGGCGGCGTGCGAGGATTGACGGCGTGAAGGTCGTGATCGTCGGCCAGGGCTACGTGGGCTTGCCCGTCGCCATGCGGGCGGCCGAGGTCGGCCACGAGGTCGTGGGCTACGACGTCGACGAGAGCCGGGTGAAGCGGCTGGCGGCGGGCGAGTCCTACGTGGAGGACGTGCCGTCGGAGCAGCTCGCGGCCATGCTCCGCTCCGGCCGGTACCGGCCGAGCGCCGATCCGACCGCGTGCACGGGTTTCGACGTCGCCGTCGTCTCGGTGCCGACGCCGTTGCGCGAGGGCAATCCCGACCTGTCCTACATCGAGGCCGCGGCCGCGACGCTCGCGCGGTTCCTGCGGCCGGGCGCGACCGTCGTGCTCGAGTCGACCACCTACCCGGGAACCACCGAGGAGCTGGTCGCCCCCATCCTCGAGGAGGGCTCCGGCCTCGTCGCCGGACGCGACTTCCGGCTCGGCTACAGCCCCGAGCGCATCGACCCGGGCAACGCCGAGTGGAACCTCGTCAACACGCCGAAGGTGGTCTCTGGCATCGACGCCGCGTCCCTCGTCGCGGTGAAGGCGTTCTACGACTCCATCATCGAGCGGACGGTCCCGGTGGCGACGCCCAAGGAGGCGGAGCTCACCAAGCTCCTCGAGAACACCTTCCGGCACGTCAACATCGCGCTCGTCAACGAGCTGGCCGTGTTCGCCGCCGACCTCGGCATCGACGTGTGGGAGGCGATCGAGGCGGCGTCGACCAAGCCGTTCGGCTTCCTCCGGTTCACCCCCGGGCCCGGTGCGGGGGGCCACTGCCTGCCGGTCGACCCGAGCTACCTGTCGTGGCGGGTGCGCCGCCGTCTGGGCCAGTCGTTCCGCTTCGTCGAGCTGGCCAACGACGTCAACGACCACATGCCCGACTATGTCGTGCGTCGCGTGATGGTGGCGCTCAACCGCGAACAGCGGGCACTCAGTGGCAGCCGGGTACTGCTGCTCGGGCTCGCCTACAAGCGCAACGCCGGCGACGCCCGCGAGTCGCCGGCCCTCGTCGTGGCGCAACGCCTGCTCGACCTCGGAGCCGACGTCCGGGCGGCCGACCCGCACGCCGGCGACGACCACGTCGACGCTCGCGTCGTACGGGTGGAGGCCACCGCGGACGAGATCGCGGCCGCCGACGCGGTGCTCCTCCTCGTCGACCACGACGCCTTCGACCTCGACCTCGTGGCGGCCAATGCGCGCTACGTGTTCGACTCGCGCCACCGAGTGCCTGATGACGGTGCTGCCCGGGTCGAATACCTCTAGCCGCTTGTAGAGTCGGCCCGTGGCCACGGGCGACAGGATCACCCAGCTGCGTCCCGGCGCCCTCGTGCCGGTGCCCCGCGACGCCGCCGACGAACCGCTTGCCGCGCAGCGCCTCAGCGACGTCGACGAGTGGGGCCGCTCGGAGCATGCCCGCGCCCTCACCCGCCGCCTGTACGACCCGATGTACCGGTACTGGTTCCGGGTCGAGTGGGACGGGATGGAGAAGATCCCCGACGTGGGCGGCGCGCTCCTCGTCTCGAACCACGCCGGCGCCATCCCGTCGGATGCCCCGGCGATCATGCACGGCATCGAGACCGAGCTCGGCCGGCCCGTGTACGGCCTGGCCGAGCACCTGTTCAAGGCGGTGCCGATCGTGGGGACGGCATGGGCCCGCAACGGCGGCGTGGCCGCCCACCCCGAGAACGCCTACCGGCTGCTCCGTGAGCAGCAGCAGCTCGCCCTCGTTTTCCCGGAGGGCACCAAGGCCACCGGCAAGCTCTACAAGGACCGCTACCAGCTGCGGCGGTTCGGCCGCGGCGGCTTCGTCGAGATCGCCATGCGCTCGGGCGTGCCCGTCATCCCGATCGTGGTCATGGGGGCCGAGGAGTCGATGCCGATCGTCGCCCGCAGCAACAGCCTCGCCAAGCTCCTCAACGTGCCCTACGTGCCGATCACCGCCAACATGCTGCTGTTCGGGCCGCTCGGAGCCCTCCTGTACTTCCCGTCGAAGTTCCGTATCAAGGTGCTCGACCCGGTGCACTTCGACGTTCCGTCCGACCAGGAGCGCTACTCCCGCAGCCGTGTGATGGACGAGGCCGAGTCGATCAGGGTCCGCATGCAGGAGACGCTCTACGACATGCTCCGCAACCGCAAGAGCATCTGGTTCGGTTGATGGGACGGCGCGTTCTCATCACGGGGCTCGGCACGTTCTGGGGAGGGCGGGTGGCCAAGGCCCTCGAGGCCGACCCCGACGTCGAGGTGATCGTCGGCGTCGACACCCAGGCGCCCAAGATCCGCCTCGAGCGCACCGAGTTCGTGCGGGCCGACCAGAGCTACTCGATCCTCGCCCGGATCGTGAAGGCCACCCAGGTCGACACCATCCTGCACACCTTCCTCGTCGTCGACTCCACCCGCATGAGCGGGCGCTCGCTGCACGAGATCAACGTGATCGGCACCATGAACCTGCTGGCGGCGGCGGGCGGGGCCGGCAGCACGGTGCGCCAGGTGGTGGTGAAGTCGTCCACCCTCGTCTACGGGTCGAACTACCAGGACCCCGTGTGGTTCCGCGAGGAGACGCCCCGCACGCGCGCGCCCCGCACGCGCGTCGAGCGCTCGCTGCTCGAGGTGGAGGACTACCTGCGCGACTTCGCCGAGGACAACCCCCACGTCACCGTCACACTGATGCGCTTCTCCAACGTCCTCGGCACCGACATCGTCACGCCGATCAGCAAGGCGCTGCAGCTGCCGGGCGGTCTCACCCCGTGCATCCTCGGCTTCGACCCGCGGCTGCAGTTCCTCGAAGAGGATGATGTCGTTCGCTCGATCGAGTTCACCATGCGCGAGCAGGTGCCGGGGATCTACAACGTCGCCGGCGACGGGCTGCTGCCGTGGAGCGAGGTGGCCCACGTGTGTGGACGCCGGTTGATCGCGATGCCGCCCGTGCTCACGGGCGCGGCGGTCCGGCCGCTCGAGTGGGCCCGGATGGAGCTGCCGCCGGAGCTACTCGACCTGCTCCGCTACGGGCGCGGCGCCGACAACCGTCGGCTCAAGCGGGCGGGCTTCCGCTACCGGTACACGTCGGCGGGCGCCGTCGAGAGCTTCGCCGAGGCCAGCCGGCTGCGGGCCACGGTCGGCGACAGCCGGCCCACATACAAGTACGAGAGCGACGTCGAGGCCTTCTTCCGCCACTCCCCGGCGGTGGTGCGCCAGCCCACGGGCTGACATTCACCGTGCCGGAACGAACGCTCGAGGAGCGGATCGACCAACTCCGCGACCTCGCCGCGGTGGTGTCGGTGACTCCCGCGGGCGCCGACCGGTTCACCTGCGA
>VAXF01000052.1:0-3921 GCA_005888395.1 Actinomycetota bacterium
GAGTCGGGGATGGGTTTCGTGTTCGCCCGGATCGCCCACGCGGCGATGCGTCACGCCGCCCCCGTGCGGGCGGAGCTCGGCGTGCCCACGATCTTCAACTACCTGGGGCCGCTGTCGAACCCGGCCCGGCCCGGGCGCCAGGTCGTCGGCGTCAGCGACCCGACGATGGCGCAGACCCTGCTCGGCGTGCTCGCCGCCAACGGCGCCAACCGGGCGATGGTCGTCTACGGCCACGACGGGCTGGACGAGCTGTCGCTGGCCGCTCCGTCCACCGCCCTGTGGTTGGAGGACGGTGGGGCGGTGCGGACGATGACGGTCGAGGCGGCCGAGCTCGGGCTCGCCCCGGCTCCCATCGAGGCGATCGCCGGCGGCGACCCGGCCGCCAACGCCGCGCTGGCCCGCCGCGTCCTCGACGGCGAGCCCGGCCCCCACCGGGACGTCGTCGTGCTCAACGCGGCCGCCGCGCTCCTGGTCGCCGGCCGGGCCGGCGACCTTGCCGAGGGCGTCGCCATCGCGAAGCGCTCGATCGACGACGGCGCCGCGGCCACCGTGCTCGAGCGGCTCGTCGAGGTCTCCAACGCGGCTGCCGCCGCGGTCTCGAGCTAGCGGCGCTTGCCGCTCCGAACTCGCGCGGTCGAGGCAGGTTATCCGGCTGGCTGCGAACGCCGCCGAAGGCGGCCACGTCAGCTGGCCGGCGATGAGAGACGGCGGAGGCCGAGCGGCTGTGCCGGTCGGCCGGAGCACCTTGCTGACTCGGCCGAACGGAGCGAGCGAAGCGAGCGAGTGAGCGCCGAAAGTCGGTAGTGCTTCGACCGGGAACCAAAGGTTCCCGGTCGAGTTGCTCGCCTCGGCCCTGACGGGCCGTCGGCTCGCCTGTCGTGCGGCCTGCGGGAGCCGCCCCCCTCGGGCACCCCCCACAACCACGCAAAGGTTTGTGGTCACGGCACTGAGGTGGGCGAGGCGCCCTCGAAGATGTCGTCCAGCAGGCCGAGCGGTGGGCTCCCCAGCGCGAGGACGGCCTCGTGGAAGCGGCGGTGCGTGTACCGGCGACCCCACCTCGCCTCGGCCTCCGCCCGGGCGGCCTGGATCTCCCACTTCCCCCACGTGTAGCGCCCGTACGTCGGGTCGTAGGTCGCTCTGAGCGCCTCGGCTCTGGCCGCTGGGCCCTTGTAGAACGCGTCGGCCTCGAAGCGGGAGACGGCGTCCGCGACGGACATGGCGCCGGTATGGATGCCGATGGCGCAAGCCAGGCGGGTCACCCGCACCAGCGCCTCGATGCACACGCCGATGACGTAGCGAGGGTCGTCGGCGCGGAAGCCCTCCTCGACGAAGAGCTCCTCGACGTAATGGGCCCAGCCCTCCACGAACGACTCGGAGAACAGGCATCGGCGGACGTCGCCACGCGCCCGGCGCAGCATCCGGCCGTGGGCGAAGTGACCGGGCGTGACCTCGTGGACCGTGATGGCCGGCAGCGTCGTCCGGCTGAAGACGGCCAGCCACTCCTCCTGCGCCTCGTGCGACCATGACGGATCCGGTGGCGTGACGTAGTACCACGACGCCGCGTCGGCCTCGTGCGGCGCGGACCACGACATCATCGCCATGCCCCAGCGCCGGGACGGCGGCGCCGGGCCAACCTTGCATTCGCCGCCGAGCTCGGGCAGCAGGTCGCGGTCGACGGTGAATGCGGTGGCCTCCCTCACCAGCGCTTCGGCCGCCACGTACACCCCGTCGGGTTCGGGATGGTCGCGCATCAGCTCCTCGACCACCGCCATGGGGGGGCGGCCAGGAGCGCGTCGGGCGGTCGCCTCGGAGAGGAGCGCCACGAGCCGGTCCCGCTCCTGGTCGGCGCGCTCGGAGAGGCGACCCAGGTCGACGGCCATCGCGTCGCCCGTGCCCATGAGACGCGCCAGCGCCGAGTCACCGAGTGACGGGTCCGGCTCGCCGCGCTCCCGGAACCCGTCGACGTCCGGTGGGCGGCGAGCGCGGCTGTGTCCTCGACGCCGTCGGCGAGGCCGGCGACCGCTCCGGCCAGCGCTTCGGCGACCGCGCTCGGAACGCGGTCGAGCGACGCCACCGCAGCGTCGACCGCGTCCGGCCAGGCGGTCAGGTGCCGGCGCCTGGCGTCGTCGCGCTCCACCGCCGGCGCGTAGTCGCGGTCGTAGCAGGCCAGGTCGAGGTTCCCGATGTGGAAGAGGGGATTCCGCCGGTGCTCCTCCAACTCGTCGAACCAGACGCGCAGCCCGTCCTCAGCCGCCCGCAGGTGCGCCTCGTCGTGGCGGTCGGCCTCGACCGGTCCCTGGCTCAGCCGGCCGACCGCGGCGGCCACGCCCGACGGCGACAGATCTTGCACCCGGCCGTCGTAGAGGTCGTGCAGGCCGGCCATCTCGCGTGCCTCCGGGACCTGCAGGTCGCACGCCGCTCGCACCCTCGGGTTCACGGAACGGAACGGTAACCTCGCTGTCGTGGAAGTCCGCCGGTACCGCTGCGGGGCATGCGGCAACCTGACCCGCTTCGACGTCACGACGAGCCGGCGAACGAGGGCGTTCCACCACTTCACCGTGGCCGGTGAGCTCACCATCGAGGACGAGGAGGTCCTGGCCGAGCAGGTCGAGGACGTGTCCTGCCGCTGGTGTGGGAACAGCCGGGCGATCGAAGAGCTGCGGGAGAGCGAGGTCTGAAGCGGCCGCCGGCCTCCGCCGACGGCGGGCTCCTGCGCCCCGCCCTGGAGCTGGCGTGGGCGGTGGCGAAGCTGGGGGAGGAGGCCGTCCCACCGGTCCGTGCGCCCAAGGCGCTCCAGCCCTTGCTCACGCACGCCAGGCTCACCGCCACCGCCTTCCGCACGATCCGGCGGGTGGTCGACGAGGACGCCGGGTTCCGGGAACGGGTCGCCGCCGTCGCGGACGAGGGAGACGAGCTCGGACGGGCGGGGTGGCTGTTCCTGCACCGCCCTGAGGGGTGGGATGGGGAGCTGGGAGCGCTGGAGGCCGCCGGCGCCGAGTCGGCCGCCGAGTGGGAGGAGCAGCGCGAGGAGCGGACCGCCCGTCGCCGGCTGGAGGGCGCCGAGGAGGCCAAGCGCAGGGCGGAGCAGGAGGCGCGCCAGGCACGAGCGGCGACCGAGCGCGTCTCCCAGGAGCTGGCGGGCGAGCGGCGGGCACGGCGTGAGACAGAGGCGGCCAGGGCCGAGCTCGCCGGCCGTGTGCAGTCGCTCGAGCGCGCCGTGGACGCGGCCGAACGGCTGGCC
Organism: Actinomycetota bacterium; assembly: GCA_005888395.1. Classification (GTDB taxonomy): domain Bacteria; phylum Actinomycetota; class Acidimicrobiia; order Acidimicrobiales; family AC-25; genus AC-25. The sequence continues at coordinate 3,242 of VAXF01000052.1, forward strand.
GCCGAGGGGAGCGAGGCCGCTGCCGCCCGGGCGGACCAGGCGACCGAGGAGGCGCGGGCGCTGCGCGCTGCGCTCTCGGCCGCCGAGGACGAGCTCGCCCGTCTCCGCCGCGAGCGACAGACGGCTACGGCGACATCGCCGGCCGACATCGACGTGGCCGCGACCAGCGCGACAGCCGGTGCGGCGCGTCCTGGCGTCGTGGCCCGTCCGACGTCGACCTGGACGCGGTGAGCGCGGCGGTGCTGGCCGCCGCCCGCGCCGCCGAGGCGCTCGGCGCCGCGCTGGGCGAGGCCGCGGAGGCGCTCGAGGCGGGCGGTGCGGGCGACTCGGATGCCGTGGGGCAAGGCGTTGCGGCGGCCGGTACAGCGGCTCCAGCGCCGCCGGCGCCGCGCCGCGGCCTCCACCGCCGTCCTCACCGCGTCCCGGTTCCCCTGCCGCCGGCGATCTTCGAGGACACGCCCGAGGCCGCGCTGCACCTGCTCCGCAGCGCTGGCGCCGTCCTGCTGGTCGACGGCTACAACGCGTCGCTGGCGTACCGGCCGGACCTGCCGATCGCCGAGCTGCGGCAGAGGCTGACCGACGCCCTCGCCGAGCTGGTGGCGCGGACGGGCGCGGAGGTGCACGTCGTGTTCGACGGCGCCGACGTGCCGCGTCGCCCGCCGGTGGCGTCCGCCCGCCAG
>VAXF01000052.1:3979-21540 GCA_005888395.1 Actinomycetota bacterium
ACCGGCCCGTCGTGGTCGCGTCGAGCGACCGACGGGTGCAGGAAGGCGCGCGTGACCGGGGCGCCAACGTGATCTCCAGTAGCCAACTCCTCGCCGTCCTCGGCCGAGGCTGACGGGCCGACCGGTCCGCGGGTTGGGTGTGCGGGGGTGGTACCGTCGCCGCGAACCAAGCCCGAGAGCCGGGCCAGCTCCGCCGGGGGCTCGTGTGCAACAGCTCCACCTGGTCGGCTTCACCACCGACCTCGAGGGTCTCATCTTCAGCATTCGCAAGGGGTCGAAGTCGGGCGGGTACGTCATCGTCCTGGACGAGGACCTCATGACGAAGATCGACGAAGCCCAGCGGCTGCGTAACGGCGCCGCTGGTCGGCCTGCCGCGGGCGACGAGCCGGCGCCCAGGACGACGGCGACGCACACGTCACCCGGCCGGCCGGCCGCGCCGCGGCTGGACAAGCCACCCCGGCCGGAGAGCGCTCTCAGCCCCCGTGAGATCCAGTCCCGCCTCCGCTCGGGAAGCTCGATCGCACAGGTCGCCACCGATGCGGGCGTCGACGAGGAGTGGATCGCGCGCTTCGCCGATCCGGTCATCGCCGAGCAGGACCAGGTTGCCGGTGGAGCCAGGCGCATGTTCTTCACCAAGCCGAGGCGGACAAGGGCGTGCGACTGGTCGACGACGCCTACGACGCCGGTTGGAGTGCGTTCAACCTGCACGGGACGGTCTGGGTGGTGCGCTTCGCGTACGTGTCCCGGCAGAAGCAGCAGCTCGCCGAGTGGGAGGTCGACCTCCGGGACCGTGAGCTCGTCTCGCGGAACCGACTCGCGTCGGAGCTCGCCTACGTCGAGCCGGGGCGTCGGCGCCGCCCGCCCGTCCTCGTGCCGAACGCGCCGGCCCGTCCGGCGACGGCCGCGGTCGGACAGGAGGCGGCGAAACCGGCCGTGACCGACGACAGCCCGGCTGACGAGGAGACCGCCGCTCCCTCCGGCGCGGTCAGAGCCGCTCCGGCGCGCGGCCGAGCGCGAGTCGCCACGAAGCGAACCGCTCGCCGCACTGCGCCCACCGTGCGAAAGCGCTCGACCACGACCTCCCGGCGGACATCGACCGCTCGCCCGACCGGCAGCGCCGCCACCCGCCGTCGTGCACCGGCCGCCACGAAGGCCACACGTGCGGCAGTCAGGAAGGCCACGAAGGCCACTGCCGCGACGAAGGGCAGGCGGACGGCGCGCACGGCGCCGGCTCGCCGGACGGCGACGCGCGCAACGGCGCCGGCTCGCCGGACGGCGACGCGCGCAACGGGGACGGCTCGCTCGACCGCGACGCGAGCCGGCTCTGCCCGCCGTCGCTCGCCACGGGCGACGAGGGGATCGGCCGGCCGCTCCGGCCGCTCCGGCCGCTCCGGGCGCACCCGCTCGGCAGCGGCGGTGCCAGAGGACCGCGGGAGCCGCCGGGCACCCCCGCCTGTCGTCGGGGCGTCCGACCGGGCGAGCCACCTGGCCCGTCCGCCGGCCCCGATGGAGAGCGCCCACCGCGTGCACTCCGGCCCGTTCCCTCCCTACGCAAGGCCCGTGCCACCGCGGCCGAAGCCGCGGCCGATCGATCTGTCGCCGCGGCGCTCCGGTGCGCCCGAACGCGGCGGGGGAGGCGGGACTCGATCGACCAAGGCGTCGTCCGGGGCGGCCCCGGCGCGACGGGCCAAGAAGACGGCGAAGCAGACTGCGACGCAGGCTGCACCGACCAGCCGCGGCGCCGGCGCCGGGCACCCCGGACCTTCGCAGGGGCCTGAGCCGACGACTCGCCGCCCTGGGCTGGTGGGCAGCGCGCCGGCGGCCGCCGGCCGAACCCCACTGGACTCCGTCTGGCACGGGCCCGGCTCGGGCGAGGCGCCGCCGCCGGTCCGCATCCGCTCCGACCTCGCGGCGGCGAGGTCTTCCAGGCAGCTGCCCGAGGCCGTACCTCGGGGCCGGCGTCGTCGGCTCCCGGCCGAGCGCCGCGAACGCCCCCTTCGCGCCCGCTGACGGACCGCCTCGGCCCTCGCGCAGCCCCGCGGAGGTTCGGCGCGCCAAACTCGTGACGACGTGACACGGGACGACCTCGGCGAGCTCGCCGGCGAGGTGCGGGCGACCGGTCTGGCGGCCGGGCTGGACGCGGTCGGCATCGCGTCCGCCGAGCCGTTCGAGGAGGCGCGCTCGGCGATCGAGGCGCGGCGGACGGCCGGGCTCCACGGGGGCATGCAGTTCACGTTCCGCAACCCGGCGCGGGCGACCGATCCAGGCCGCTCGGTGCGAGGGGCGGCGTCCCTCGTCGTGGGTGCCCGGTCCTATCGGCGCCGGCGGCCGGACCGGCCTCCGGGCCCGATGGGCGAGGTGGCCCGCTACTCGTGGCAGGACCACTACGTGCCGCTCCGCGACGCACTCGACCAGGTGGCCGCCGTGCTGGCCCGAGCCGGGTGGCGCGTGCGCGTGTTGGTCGACGACAACGCGCTCGTCGACCGGGCCGCGGCGGTGCGGGCCGGGCTCGGTTTCTTCGGCAAGAACACCAACGTCCTGCTTGTCGGGCGGGGATCGTGGTTCGTCCTCGGATCCGTCGTGACCGACGCTCCCCTCCCGGTCGACGAACCGGTCGACACGCCCGAGCACGGCGGTTGCGGGACGTGCACGCGCTGCATGCCGGCCTGCCCGACCGGCGCGCTGGTCGCCCCCGGCGTCCTCGACGCCCGCCGGTGCCTGGCCTGGCTCCTCGAGGCGCCGGGGTCCTTCCCCGAGGAGCTGCGGACGTCGCTGGGCGGTCGGGTGTACGGCTGCGACGACTGCCAGACGGTGTGCCCGCCGAACCGGGCCGAGGACCGCCGGCGACCACCGCCGCGCGCCGACCCGCAGGACGAGGCGTGGGTCGACCTGCTCGGAATGCTCGACGCCTCGGACGACGAGCTGCTGACCCGCTTCGCCCGCTGGTACGTGCCCCGCCGCGATCCCCGCTACCTCCGCCGCAACGCCCTCGTCGCCCTCGGCAACGTCGCCGACGGCGACGACCCGTCGGTCGTACGGACGTTGGCCAGGTGGTGCGGCGACGCCGACCCGCTCCTCCGCGAGCATGCTGAGTGGGCCGCCCGCCGGCTGGGCCGAGCCGACCTCGTCGGCGGGCGCGGCCGTTGAGCCACCTGCTCGTCACCAACGACTTCCCGCCCAAGCACGGCGGTATCCAGTCCTACCTGTGGGAGCTGTGGCGGCGCCTCCCGCCTCATCGCGTCCGCGTGCTCACCACCCCCTATCGCGGCGCGCACGCCTTCGACGCCGGCCAGCCGTTCCGGATCGAACGCGTGCGCTCGCCCGTCCTGCTGCCCGGCGACCCGGCCATCGGCCGGGCTGTTCGCCGAGCCGACCCGGCCCTCGTCGTCCTCGACCCGGCGCTCCCCCTCGGCCTGTCCGGCCCCCGCCTGAGGCGGCCGTACGCGCTCGTCCTGCACGGCGCGGAGGTCACCGTCGCGGGTCGGGTGCCGCTCAGCCGGCGGCTGCTCGTCCACGTGCTCCGGCACGCGACGCACGTGTTCGCCGCCGGCCACTACCCCGCGGCCGAGGCCCGGCGGGCGGCGGGCGACGCGCTGCCGCCGGTGACGCAGATCCCTCCCGGGGTCGACACGGCCCGCTTCCGCCCGCTCGACGCCGAGGCCAGGCGCGCGGCGCGGGCCCGCTTCGGCTTTCCGGACGACCGGCCGGTCGTGCTGAGCGTCAGCCGGCTCGTTCCCCGCAAGGGCATGGACCTGCTCATCGAAGCGATCTCGGTCGCGGCGACGGACCATCCCGGCGTCCTCCTCGCCATCGGTGGGGCGGGACGGGACCGTCCCCGGCTGGAGCGGCTCGCCGCCCGCAGGCGCGCACCGGTGCGGTTCCTCGGCCGCGTCGCCGACGACGACCTGGCCGCGCTCTTCGGATGCGCGGACGTGTTCGCCATGCCGTGCCGGAACCGGTGGGGCGGGCTCGAGCAGGAAGGGTTCGGGATCGTCTTCCTCGAGGCGGCCGCGTGCGCCATCCCTCAGGTCGCGGGGCGGAGCGGCGGGGCGGCCGAGGCCGTGGCGCACGGCGAGACCGGTCTCGTGATCGACGAGCCCGGCGACCCGTCCGCCGTCGCCGCCGCGCTCGTCCGCCTCCTCTCCGACGACGACGCCCGCCGCACGATGGGCGCGGCTGCCCGCCGGCGGGTCGAGCGCGAGTTCTCCTACGACGGCTTGGCCGCCCGGCTGGACGCGACGCTGCTCGAGCTGGAAGGGCGCGGGGTGAACGGGGCGGCGCACCAATGAAGGGGCGAGCGATCGTTCGGGCCTCGTGGGCCGGCACGGCCGCGTTCGGGGTCACCGCCGCGCTGGCCGCCACGGTGCGGGGCACGGTCGCCGCCGACGGTGCGCTGGTGGTCGCGGTGGCGCTGTTCCTGGCCGGCGCGGCCGTGTTCGTGGCCAGCTTCGCGCGAGCGGTGGCTCGCAGCCGGCACGACGAGGTCAACCTGCTCGGGCTGTACTTCCTCGAAGGGCGAACCGCGCCGCCGGCCGTCCGCCGCCTGCTGCTCGGCTCATTGGTGGCCGAGGTCGCCATCGCGCTGGGCACGGCCGCGCGCCGGCCCAACACGAGCGTGGTGTTCGGCATCCTGGTGCCGGTCTACGGTCTGGCCATGTGCGGGCTCTGGTCGGCTCGGTACGGCACGTTCCCGCGTCGTCGTCCCGCACGCGGGGTGACCCGCCGCCCGGCCCGCCGGGGCGGGCGCTGACCGCGACTATCCTCGTCCGCCCGTGCAGCCGGTGCGCCTCGTCCGAAGCGGCAGACGGCCTGCGACACCGCGTCCGAGAGGTGCGGGGTGATGGCTGATCGGGCCACCGAGCGCATGCGGGTCGCCGCTCCGCCGGACGAGCTGTTCGCCGTGGTCACCGACTTCGAGCGCTACCCCGAGTGGGCGGTGGACATCAAGCACGTGCAGGTCCTCGAGCGCGACAGCGAGGGTCGAGGCGTCCGGGTGGCCTTTCGGGCTGCGGCCATGGGTCGCAGCACGAGCTACACGCTCGCCTATGACTACTCGAAGGCGCCGGCCGAGCTGTCGTGGGCGCTCGAGCGGGGCGACATCACCCGCCGGCTCGACGGCACCTACGTGTTCGATCCGACCCCTGACGGGGCGACCGAGGTGACCTACAAGCTCGCGGTCGAGCTCGTCGTCCCGCTGCCCGGCTTCATCAAGTCGCGCGCGGAGGGTCGCATCCTCGCGAACGCGCTGCGCGACCTGAAGGCGCGCGCCGAGGGATCGGCCGCGTGACGGCCCGCATCCTGCTGTTCACCGGCAAGGGCGGTGTCGGCAAGACGAGCGTCGCGGCCGCGACCGCCCTTCAGTGCGCGGACGGAGGCCGGCGCACGTTGGTGCTGTCTACCGACCCCGCCCACTCGCTCGCCGATGCGTTCGACCGGCCGCTGTGCGGCGACGCCACGTCGGTCGTTCCCCATCTGTGGGCCGAGCAGCTCGACGCCACCGAGCGGCTCGAGGAGGCGTGGGGCGACGTGCAGGGCTACATGCTCGAGGTGTTCCGGTGGGCGGGGCTGGATGCCATCGAGGCGGAGGAGCTGTCGGTCATCCCTGGGCTCGACGAGATCTTCGCCCTGGCGGACATCAAGGCGCACGCGGAGACCGGCGAGTGGGACGTCATCGTCGTCGACTGCGGCCCGACCGCGGAGACCATCCGGCTGCTGTCGCTCCCCGACGTGCTCGGCTGGTACATGGAGCGAGTGTTCCCCGTCGGCCGACGGTTGACCGGCCTCGTCCGCCCGATCCTGACCCGCGTGTCCTCCGTCCCCGTCGCCGACGAGGGCGTCTTCACCGCCACCGCCGCGCTCCATGAACGGCTGCGCGGCGTGCGCGACCTGCTGACCGACGGCGCCCGTTGCACGGTCCGCCTCGTCGTGAACCCCGAGCGGATGGTCATCGCCGAGGCCCGCCGGACGGCGACGTACCTTGGTCTGTTCGGCTACTGCGTCGACGCCGTCGTGGCCAACCGGTTGCTGCCCGATGCCGTGTGCGATCCGTGGTTCGACGCATGGAAGGAGTCGCACGCCGAGCACCTGGCCGCCATCGAGGAGGGCTTCGCCCCGCTGCCGGTCATGCGGGCGGAGCTGGCCGACGGCGAGCTGGTCGGGGTGCAGCGCCTCCGCTGCTTCGGGGCGTCGCTCTACGGCGAGGTCGACCCGGCGGCGCTCCTCCACCAGGGCCCGCCGCTGAGCGTCGAGCGGCGCAACGGCGGCAAGGTGCTCCGGATGCCTCTCCCGTTCGCCGACCGGGACGACCTGGAGCTCGGCCGCCGCGACGACGAGCTGCTGGTGCGGGTAGGGCCGCACCGGCGGGCGGTGATGCTGCCCGACTCCTTGCGACGGCTGGCGGTCGGGGGCGCCCGGCTGGAGGGCGACTGGCTGGAGGTGTGCTTCGAGGAGGGCACGTCGTGACGACCAGCGAGGAGCGGGCGCTCGAGGCGATCAGGCACCTGCAGGCGGCCGCGCTCGAGATGATCGCGGCGGCGAGGTCGGTTCTCGACTTGGCCGAGGACCTGGTGGTGGACCCCGCCTCGCTGCTCGCCCTCGCCGCGGCGGCCAGCGAGCTGGCCGGTCCGATCGTCGAGCGGGCCCGCACGGCCACCCGGGTCGTCGATCCGGGCCTCGCCTGCCGCCGCTCGGACGGCGCCGCCGCCTCGTCCGGGCGAGGGCCGATCGAGCACATCCACGTGTCCTGAGCCGAGGGGGACGTGGACCTTCCCCCTTGGGAGCCGGACGGGCGGGTCGTCAAGCAGGTAAGTTGAGTTTAATAGACTCAAGAAAACTACTGCAAGAGCGGAGTAGGAAGGTCGCTTCTGTCGGGGTACGATGGCTGGCACCCAAGATCTCGCCGTGGAGGGTGCCGTGAACGCGCTGTCCCAGGACGTGATCCGTTCGCTGGCCGCCTTTCGTGGCCACGACGCACCTGTCGTCTCGCTGTACCTGGACGTGGACGGGCGGCGCTACGTCCGGCCGAAGGAGTACGAGCTTCGCCTCGACGCCCTCGTCCGTCACGCCCAGGAGCGCGGCAACGGAGGCAACGGAGTGGCGCCGGCAGGCGACCTGGCCCGGGTCGAGCAACGCGTGAAGCAGGGGGTCGACCGGTCCCACACCAGGGGGCTGGCCATCTTCTCCTGCGCCGCCCACGGCCTGTGGGAGGTCCTCGAGCTGCCGGTGCCGGTGCGGAACCAGCTGGTAGTCAACCAGGTGCCGTACGTCCGCCAGCTCGAGGTCATCCTGGCCGAGCACGAGCGGATCTGCGTCCTGCTGGCCGACCGCCAGCGGGCCCGCATGCTCGTCGTGGAGCTCGGCCAGCCCGTCGACCGGAGCGAGGTGTTCGACGAGCTGCCCCGGCACGAGGACGACACCGGCGACTGGGAGCGGGACCACGTGCGCGACCACGCCGCCGCCGTGGTCCAGCGGCACCTCCGCCGGACCGCCGCGATGGCGTTCACCGCCTTCCAGCGCCACGGGTTCGCGCACCTGGTCGTAGCCGCGGCCGACGAGATCGCCCCGACGCTGGAGGCCGAGCTCCACGACTACCTCCGCCAGCGCATCGTCGCCCGGCTGGTCCTGCCGGTCTCGTCGACGGAGGCCGTCATCCTCGACGCCGTGCAGCCGGTGGAGATCCAGATCGAGCGTGCCCGCGAGGAGGCGCTGAGCGGCAAAGGCGTCGCCGGCCTGCCCGGCGTGCTCGGGGCGCTGGTCGAACGGCGGGTCGAGACCCTGCTCGTATCCGACGGGTACGACGCGCCGGGGTGGCGCTGCGGCACGTGCGGCAACCTCGGCGTGCGGGGGCGGGCCTGCCCGGCCTGCGGTGCGAGGATGGAGCAGCTCGACGACGTCGTCGAGGAGGCGGTGGAAGAGGCGCTCAAGCAGTCGTGCCGGGTAGTCGTCTGCGTAGGGAACGCCGACCTCGACGTCCAGGGGCGCATCGCCGCCCTCCTCCGCTTCTGACCGATCCTCGCCCGTGGGCCCGTCGCCCGGCGGCGCGGCGGTGACGGCGACGATCGGCGTCGACCTCGGCGGGACGAAGTGCCTGGGCGTGCTGCTCGACGACGAGGGACGGGTGCTGGCCGAGCACCGCGTCCCGACGCCCGCGTCCGCCACTCCCGGCGCCATCGTCGACGCCATCATCGAGGTGGTGGCCGGCCTGGGCGGGAGCGCACGAGTGGGCGTCGGCGCCCCGGGCCTGGTCGACGGCGACGGGGTCCTCCGCTTCGCCCCGAACCTGCCTGGGGTGACAAGCCTGGCGCTGCGCGCCGAGCTGGAGCGCCGGCTGCCGGGGACGACGGCCCGGGTCGACAACGACGCCACCTGCGCCGGGTGGGCCGAGTGGCGGGTGGGCGCCGCCCGGGGGAGCGACCACGTGCTGCTCATCACCCTGGGGACGGGCATCGGCGGCGGCATCGTCGCCGGCGGCCGGCTCGAGCGGGGCGCCAACGGCTTCGCCGGCGAGATCGGCCACATGGTGGTGGACCCGCACGGCCCCGCCTGCGTGTGCGGGAAGCGAGGGTGCTGGGAGCGCTTCGCCTCGGGTAGCGGGCTCGGCCGGCTGGCCCGGGAGGCGGCCCAGGCCGGGCGGGGCCGGCGCATGGTCGCGCTGGCCGGGGGCGATCCGGAGGCCGTCCGGGGCGAGCACGTGACGAGGGCGTGCGCAGAGGGCGACGCCGAAGCGCTGGAGGTGATGCGCCAGTTCGCCTGGTGGCTGGCCCTCGGACTCGTCAACCTCGCCTACGCCTTCGACCCGGAGACGTTCGTGATCGGCGGTGGCTTGGTCGAGGCCGGCGAAGTCCTGCTGGAGCCAACGCGTGCCGCGTTCGCCGACCTGCTGGCGGGCAGCGCCTACCGCCCCGCCGTGGCCATCGTCGCCGCCCAGCTGGGCGAGCGGGCCGGCGCCATCGGGGCCGCGCTGGTCGCCCGGGAGTGACGTGAGGGTCGGCATCACGCTGCCCCAGTTCCGGGAGGACGCGGAGACGGCGCTGGCCACTGCGCGTCAGGCCGAGGCCGCCCGGCTCGACGGTGTGTTCGTCTTCGACCACCTCTGGCCCATCGGCCGGCCCGACCGCCCGGCTCTCCACGCCCTCGAGCTGCTCGGCGCGCTCGCGGCCGAGACGCGGTCGCTCACGATCGGGTCGATGGTCGCCCGGGTCGGGGTCTACCCGGACCCCGTGCTGGTCAACGGCCTGGCCACCGTCCGGCGCGTGGCAGGGGACCGGCTGATCGCCGGGCTCGGGGTCGGCGACCACCTGAGCCGCGCGGAGAACCTGGCCTTCGGCGTGCCGTTCGCCTCGGCCGCGGACCGGCTCGCCGCCCTGGCTCGCTGCTGCCGGGAGATGCGGGTTCGCGGCGTGCCGACCTGGGTCGGCGGCACCTCCGCGGCGACGCGGGCGGTGGCGCTGGCCGAGGCGGACGGCTGGAACCTGTGGGGCGTGCCGCCGGCCCGGATCGCCGACGAGGTCGCCGCCCTGGCCCGGGAGGCGCGCGCGGTGGTGGTCACCTGGGCGGGCCAGGTCCGCCCGCTCGACGAAGACCTCGTCGCCCTCCTCCGCACGCTGGCGGCGGCCGGCGCCGCCTGGGCGGTCCTTGCCCCTATCGACGCTCCCTGGCCGGAGGCGGTCGACCGAATCGCCGACGCCCGAAGACGCGTTTTGGGTTAGGAATCGGGCCGCGAAGCGGCCCGATTCCTCGACAAGAATCCGCACTGCCCCCGCTGAGAGTTGCTCGCGACGGCGTCCCCACCCCGCCGCGCCGTAACGATCCTTGTCGCGCTTTCGGGCCGGAAAGAGGCACGAAACCTGACCCCGAACACGTTTAGGCTTCGCGGATGGAGTTCCGTCGGATCAACGGCCTGCCGCCCTACGTCTTCACGATCATCAACGACCTGAAGGTCGCGGCGCGGCGGGCGGGCGACGACGTGATCGACCTCGGCTTCGGCAACCCCGACATCCCGTCGCCCGACGTCGCCGTCGAGAAGCTGGCCGAGGCCGTGCGCGACCCGAGGAACCACCGCTACTCGGCAAGCAAGGGCATCCCGAACCTGCGCCGGGCGATCGCCGACCTGTACTTGCGCAAGTTCGGCGTGGAGCTCGACGCGGACCTCGAGGTGGTCACCACCATCGGGGCCAAGGAGGGGCTGTCCCACGTCATGTGGGTGCTGCTCGGGCCGGGCGACTCGGCATTCGTGCCGACGCCGTCGTACCCCATCCACGTGTACGCGCCGTTGTTCGCGGGCGCCGAGGTCAAGCAGATCCGGGTCGGGCCCGACCAGGACTTCTTCGCCAACCTGATGGACGCGTGGGAGAGCCAGTGGCCCAAGCCCCGGGTCGTCATCCTCTCGTTCCCTCACAACCCGACGACCGCGTGCGTCGACCTGGCCTGGATGTCCCGGCTGGTCGACTGGGCCCGGGAGCACGACGTGGTGCTCGTGCACGACTTCGCCTACTCCGACACCGCGTTCGACGGCTACCAGCCGCCGTCCATCCTCCAGGTCCCCGGCGCCAAGGACGTGTGCGTGGAGCTGTACACGCTCACCAAGTCGTTCTCGATGGCCGGCTGGCGGGTGGCCTTCCTCGTCGGCAACGCCGAGATCGTCCAGGCGCTCACCAAGCTCAAGAGCTACCTCGACTACGGCACCTTCCAGCCGATCCAGATCGCCGCCATAGTGGCCATGAACGAGGCGCCCGACTATCCCAAGCTCGTCAACGACATCTACCAGAGCCGCCGCGATGCCCTCTGCGACGGGCTGGCCCGCATGGGCTGGGAGTTCCCGAAGCCCCGGGGGACGATGTTCGTGTGGGCGCCCATACCCGAGCCGTACCGGGACATGGGCTCGCTCGACTTCGCCCGGTTCCTCATCACCGACGCCAAGGTGGCCACCTCACCCGGCGTCGGCTTCGGCCCGGGTGGGGACGGCTTCGTGCGCTTCGCCCTGATCGAGAACGAGCAGCGAATCGGCCAGGCCGTCCGCACGATCCGCCGGGCCCTCACCGGCCTCCGCCCGGTGAGCGAAGCGAGCGAAGGTCTCTAGACCTTCGCCAGCCTCGCCGGTGCGCGTTCGCCGAGCAGGCCCTCGAGGCAAAAGGCGACGGCGGCGTCGGCCACCTCGTCGGGCGGCTCACCCTTCACGAAGAGCAGGTTGCGGGCCAGGCTGTCGGTGACGCCGAGAATGGCGTAGGCGAGCACGAGCGGGTCGGCGTCCCGGACGCGCCCCGACACGACGCCCTCCTTCACGTGGCGGACGACGCTCGTCGGACACGGCGAACTGGAGGAGCGTGAAGAGGTGGCGGTTCTCCGACAACCAGTCCATCGACGCGCGGATGCCGAGCTCGATGCGTCGCACGGGATCGGCCTCGTCGCCGATGGCCGCCTGTTGACGCCGGCGTAGCTCCTGCTGGGCCTCCCGCAGGATCTCGGAGAACAGCTCCTCCTTCGACGAGAAGTACCAGTAGAAGACGCCCTTGCCGACGCCGATGCCCTGGACGATCTCGGCCACCGAGGTCGGGTGGTACCCGTTCTCGGCGAATCGCCGGCCCGCGTACTCCATGAGCTGGCGGCGCCGGTCGCGCCCTCGCTGGGTGAGGCGCCGGTTCATACGACGCCGACGGTAGGCAACCCTTGACCGCGCGGTCAAGAACGGCCGGACCGCCGCGCCGCCCAGGCGACGACGCCGTTTACCAGGAACGGCCGAAGTTGGTCGCTTCGCTGGGCCGGGGGCAGGTCGCGTCGATGAGATAGCCGACGTTGCCGTTTCCCGGGGTCTCCTGGACATAGAAGCACGATCCACTGGACGACCGGGACCCGAGCGTGAGCACGTTGGCGGTCGACACGTCCACGTACACCGTCCCCGTCGCCGCAGGGTCGACGTCCCCGCCGTAGCGGACGGAGCCCTCCATGCTGGGAAGGCCGCTCGGGGTGATGTCGTCCGTGTACGCCTGGCGCTGGGTATAAGCCGCGTTCTCGGCCAGCAGGACGTGCCGGAGGATGGCCTGGGCCCCGCGGTCCGACGCCCTGTGGCGCGAGCCGAGCAGCGTCGGGGTGGCGATGATCATCAACACCGCCATGATGACGATGACCACTGCCAGCTCGATCAGGCTCGAGCCCGTCTCGTCGCCCGCCCGCGGTTGCCGCACCACCGGTCGCGCTGCCACGAACAAGGTGTCGACCACTGGCGGCGGGCCATGAGCCCGTTTCACACCCCAGCGGCCGCGTTGACAGGATGTTGACACCGAGGGGTAGGGATGCCACGCACGGCCCTGTCCGGAGGCCGAGACGCCCGATTCGACGGCCGCCCGCGACAGGTACTCTTGGTCGGACATGACCTACTGGGTCCTGAAGATCCTTTTGACACCCTTGCTCCGGTTCTTCTACCGGGTTCGCGTCGAAGGGCTCGAGCACGTCCCGCCGGAGGGCGCGGCCATCCTCGCCAGCAACCACCTGTCGTTCTGCGACTCGCTCTTTCTCCCCCTGGTGCTGCGCCGCCGGGTCACGTTCGTGGCCAAGGCGGAGTACTTCGAGGACCCGAAGACGGCATGGTTCTTCCGGGCGGTCGGCCAGATCCCGATCAAGCGGGGGGACGGCAGCGCGGCGCTGCGGGCCCTCGCCTCGGCCTCGGAGGTCCTGCAGCTGGGCGAGCTGTTCGGCATCTACCCGGAGGGCACCCGCTCACCGGACGGCCGCGTGTACAAGGGCCACACCGGAGTGGCCCGCCTGACCCTCGACAACCGGGTACCGGTGCTGGCCTGCGCGATGGTCGGGACCCGTGAGGCCCAGCCCATCGGCCAGGCCCTGCCCCGGCTCTTCATGCCGATCACGATCCGCATCAGCCACCCACTGAGCTTCGAGCAGTACTACGAGCGGGCCAAGGACCCCCGCGTCCTGCGGGAGATCACCGACTCGATCATGTTCGAGCTGCGCGAGCTGTCCGGGCAGGAGTACGTCCACACCTACGCCAAGCGGAAAGGGGCCGAGGAGGCGGTGGGAGCCGAGGAGGTCCGATTGGTCTCGCTGGCCACCAGGGACGATGCCCGCCGCCCCGTGGCCGCCCACGCCGGCTGAGACACCGCACCTCTCTCCGCACATCCAGCGCGACACTTCGCGACAATGAAACAGGCCGTTCACGAACGGCCTCTACGGTGGGAGCGGAATGACGACGTATGTCGTGAGAGTGTGGGTTCCGGACCGGCCCGGTGCGCTCGGGGCGGTGGCCAGCCGGATCGGCGCGGTGCGGGGCGACCTGGTCGGGGTCGACATCCTCGAGCGAGGGGCGGGGCGGGCGATCGACGAGCTGGTCGTCGAGCTGCCGGGCGAGGAGCTGGTCCCCCTGCTGATCAACGAGATGGCCCAGGTGGACGGCGTCGCCGTCGAGGCCGTCCGTCCGGCGACCGAGCAGGTGGCCGACCCGCGCCTCGACGCCTTGGAGACGGCCGCCGTTCTCGTCGAGAAGCCCACCGTCGACGAGCTCCTGGAGACGCTCGCCCACCACGCCCGCCGCGACTTCGAGGCCGACTGGGCCGTGGTCGTCGGGCTCGAGGGGCCGGTTCCCCTGGCCTCCGTGGGCTCGCCGCCGCCAGCCGCCTGGTTGAGCGCCTTCGTCGCCGGGAGCCGCACGTCGGTGCGGGTGGCGGCCGGGGACTGCGGGCCGGACGACGTGGCGTGGGCCGCGCTCGCCACCTCGGAGCTGGCCCTCATCCTCGGGCGCAAGGGGCGGCCGTTCCGGGCCCGCGAGCGGCGCCAGCTCGGCGCTCTCGCCCGCATCGCCGACCATCGCTGGGTGGAGCTGGCGCAACGGACCTCGCGCGTCACCCACCCGAGCTCGCTCGGCGGGTAGCCCCGGGTCATCGCCGGGTGTCGGTGACCGCCCAGCCCTTCGCCCGCTCGACCGCCCGCCGCCAGCCGGCGTGCCGCGAGTCGGCGCCACCTCGGGTGATGGCGGGTGTGAACTCGACGTCGAGCGCCCACTGGCCGGCGATCTCGTCCAGCGACGACCACACGCGCTCAGCCAGGCCGGCCAGGTAGGCGGCGCCGAGGGCGGTCGTCTCCTGCACGACGGGCCGGGCGACGGGGACCTGGAGCTGGTCGGCCTGGAGCTGCAGGAGCAGGTCGTTGGCCGCCGCCCCGCCGTCGGCCCGGAGCGTGCTCACGTCCCGCCCCGACGCCGCCGTCATCGCCTCGACCGCGTCGCGGGTCTGGAAGGCGATCGACTCGAGCACGGCGCGGGCCAGGTGCGCCCGCCCCGTCCCCCGGCTGAGCCCGACCACCGTCCCGCGTGCGTGGGGGTCCCACCACGGGCTCCCGAGCCCGGTGAAGGCGGGCACGACGTAGACGCCCTCGGTGTCGGTGATCGAGGCGGCCAGCGCCTCCACGTCCGACGCCTGGGCGATGATCCCGAGGCCGTCGCGCAGCCACTGCACGGCGGCGCCGGTGACGAAGATGGCGCCCTCGAGGGCGTAGGCGACCTCGCCGCTGGCCAGCTCCCAGGCGACGCTGGTGAGCAGCCCTTCGACGGGTGGCGGGCACTCGGGGCCCACGTTCATGAGGACGAACGAGCCGGTGCCGTAGGTGTTCTTGGTCATCCCCGGCGTGAAGCACGCCTGGCCGAACAGGGCGGCCTGCTGGTCGCCGGCGATGCCGGCGACCGGGACGCCCTCGGCGACGGGCAGGCCGGGCGCCGTCGTCCCGATGCGCCCGCTGGAGGGCCGGACCTCGGGTAGGCACGACGCGGGCACGCCGAAGAGCTCGCACAGCTCGTCCGACCAGGCCCGGTCGCGGATGTCGAAGAGGAGCGTCCGGCTGGCGTTCGACGGATCGGTGACATGGCTCGCCCCGCCGGTCAGGTGCCAGAGGACCCAGGTGTCCACGGTCCCGAAGGCGAGGTCGGGCCCGGCCCGCACCCCTCCCTCGGTCAACAGCCAGTGCAGTTTGGTGGCCGAGAAATACGGGTCGAGGACGAGGCCGGTGCGCTGCCGCACGAGCTGCAGGTGGCCGGCCGCCTCCAGCGCCTCGCAGTAGGCGGCCGTGCGCCGGTCCTGCCACACGATAGCCCGGTGGAGCGGACGGCCGGTGCGCCGGTCCCACACCACCGCCGTCTCTCGCTGGTTGGTGATGCCGACCGCCGCCAACGGCTGGTCGAGCTGGCGGACGAGGTCGGCCAGGGTGGCGTCGACCGCGGCCAGGATGTCGTCGGGCTCGTGCTCGACCCAGCCCGGTTGCGGGAAGTGCTGGGGGAACTCGCGGTAGGACCAGCCAGCCGGCCGGCCGGACTCGTCGACCGCGAAGGCACGCACGCCGGTGGTGCCGGCGTCGACGGCCACGACCACTGACACGGCGGCGAACCCTACCGGTCCGGCCCGCCTCGCCCATCGAGCCGGCCGGCGGGGTCAGGTCCGCTCGCCCCGCATGACACGGACGCCGAAGGCCCCTCCGGCGATGCCGAGCAGCAGGATGATCGCAAGCGCGCCCGCCGCCGCCGTCGGGTCGCGCGGGTGCACCCTGCTGACAGGGAGCGCGGCCTGGGTGGTCGGCGTGGCCGGGTGCGCGGTGGTCGTCGTCACCGACCGCCTGGCCCGGGGGCGCGTCGTCGTGGTCGGCGCCGCCGCGGTCGTGGTCGGCGACGTGGGCGCCGTCGACGGCGACGACGTCGTCGTCGACGGAGCGGTCGTCGTCGTGGACGGCGCGGTGGTCGTCGTCGACGGAACGGTCGTCGTCGGGCTCCCTCGCACGACGACCGTGCCCTTCATGCCGTAGGCGACGCCGTGGTAGCTGCACTGGTAGGTGAACGTTCCCGGCGTCGTGAACGTCCTGCTGTACGGCCTGGCCGAGGTGAGGTCGCCGGAGTCGAAGGAGCGGTCGTCGGCGGTCACCGTGTGGTGCATCGGCGGGTTGGCCTGGGTCACGACCTTCCACGTCACCGTGTCACCCGGGTTGATGGTCAGGGCCGACGGGTCGAACTTGAGGTCGTCGCCGGCGATCACCTGTTGCGCGACGGCCCGCGCCGGCACCGGCGTGGCGACGACGGAGAGAAGAGCGACGAGGGCGGCGGCCCGGGCGGCCCGCATGGCCCCATTCTCGCCCGTCCAAGCAGAAGGTATGCAGCAAAGTCGCCGGCCACCGGCTCGTGAACGCAGGCGCAAATGGGAACCTTCGCGAGCGCGGGCTGACCAGCGACTTTGCTCGGGGACGACTGTTGACAGGGGTGTAATTACGGTGCTGTAATAAGCGCTGCATCTCGCGGCGATCCGCCGCCAAACCGCGACCGACCACAAGATGTTGTGGTAAGCCGAGAACGGACTCCGAGGGGAGAGACATGGCCATCGCACCGGAGCGGATGGGTATCGGGATCCGCCGTCAGTTCAGCCAGGAGGGCGTGCACCCGTACGACGAGGTGACGTGGGAGTGCCGGGACGCGCGGATCACGAACCTCCGCGACGGCACCGTGGCCTTCGAGCAGGGCGGCGTCGAGGTCCCGGCGTCCTGGAGCCTGAACGCCACCAACATCCTCGCCCAGAAGTACTTCCGCGGCACCGTCGGCACCCCGGAGCGCGAGTCGTCGCTGCGGCAGGTCGTCGACCGGGTCGTCGACACCATCACCGGCTGGGGCATCAAGGACGGCTACTTCGTCGACAAGGCGGAGGCCGACGCCTTCCAGGCCGAGCTCAAGCACCTGGTCGTCACCCAGAAGGCGGCGTTCAACTCGCCGGTGTGGTTCAACATCGGCGTGAAGGGGACGCCCCAGCAGGCCTCGGCCTGCTTCATCCTCGCCGTCGAGGACCAGATGGACGCCATCCTCGACTGGTACAAGGAGGAGGGCATCATCTTCAAGGGCGGGTCCGGGTCGGGCATCAACCTGTCCAGGATCCGCTCGTCCCTCGAGCCGCTGCAGGGCGGCGGCACCGCCTCCGGACCGGTGTCGTTCATGCGGGGCGCCGACGCGTCGGCCGGCACCATCAAGTCGGGGGGCAAGACCCGCCGTGCGGCGAAGATGGTCATCCTCGACGCCGACCACCCCGACATCGAGGACTTCATCTGGTGCAAGGCGATCGAGGAGCGCAAGGCCCGCGCCCTGCGCGACGCCGGGTTCGACATGGACCTCGACGGCAAGGACAGCCACTCGATCCAGTACCAGAACGCCAACAACTCGGTGCGGCTGACCGACGAGTTCATGCAGGCGGTGCTGGAGGACGCCGACTGGGACCTGCGGGCCGTCACCACCGGCCGGGTCCTGAAGACGGTGAAGGCCCGCGACCTGATGCGCCAGATCTCGAAGGCAGCCTGGGAGTGCGCCGACCCGGGGTTGCAGTTCGACACGACCATCAACCGGTGGAACACGGCGGCGGCGACCGGCCGCATCAACGCCAGCAACCCGTGCTCGGAGTACATGCACCTCGACAACTCGGCGTGCAACCTGGCCAGCCTCAACCTGCTGAAGTTCCTGGACGACGACGGCACCTTCGACGTCGACGGGTTCTCATCGGCCGTCGAGGTCGTGTTCACCGCCCAGGAGATCCTGGTCGGCA
>VAXF01000053.1 GCA_005888395.1 Actinomycetota bacterium
TGCTGGCGCCCGCGCCGCTGTGCCCGCTCAACACCGGCACGATCCTGTAGCCCCACTCACCTACGATCCCGGCATGCTGCTGGAAGGAAAGGTCGGAGTCGTGTCCGGCGTAGGGCCGGGGCTCGGAAAGCAGGTGGCGCTGGCGTTCGCGCGCGAGGGCGCCGACGTCGCCCTCGGTGCTCGCACCGAGGCGACGCTGAAGGAGACGGCGGCCGAGGTCGAGGCTCTCGGCCGGCGCGCCGTGTCGGTGCCGACCGACGTGACCGATCCCGAGCAGGACCGGCGCCTGGTCGAGACGGCCGTCGAACAGCTCGGGCGGGTCGACGTGCTCGTACACAACGCGTTCTCGACCTGGCCGATGGCGCTTTTCGAGAGACTGGCGGGCCATGCACGAGGTCAACTTCTGGGGCGCGCTCCACCTCGCCCAGGCGGTGATCCCGCACATGAAGGCGCAGGGCGGCGGCTCGATCGTGTTCGTCAACTCGATGGCGGTGCGCAAGCCGCGGGTGAAGATGGGCGGCTACGCCACGTCGAAGGCCGCCCTCTTCACGGCCGCGCAGGTGCTGGCCAAGGAGCTCGGCCCGCACAAGATCCGCGTCAACTCCGTGCTGCCCGGATGGATGTGGGGACCGTCGACACAGGGCTACGTCGACTACACGGCCCAGAAGACGGGCGCCACCCCCGAGCAGGTCTACGCCGGCATCGCCGACAACATCGCCCTCGGCTACCTCCCGCCCGACGAGGACTGCGCCGAGGCCGTCGTCTTCCTCGCCTCCGACCGCGCCCGCTCCATTACCGGCCAGACCATCGACGTCAACGGCGGGGAAGTGTTCGCCTGACGGGCTACTTGACGGCCACCGGGTTGACAGGGGAGCCGAGTCCGCGCACGAAGGGCTGGGGCGAGGCGTCGAGCAGGAACTCGTAGACGCCGTCGCCGGCGCAGTCGGCCGCCAGTGCGTCGAGGTCGAAATTCTGACCCTGGGTCATCCCCATCTCGACGAGGTGCAGGAGGTGCACGGGAAGGAGCGCGTCCTTGCGTTCGCACGGGAAGACCTCGAACGTGAGGCTGTCGGTGGCGACGGCGGCCACGTCGTGGTCGTGGAACCACTCGACGGTCATCGTCGACGGTCCCGGGGTGGGCGCCGCGTAGGCGAGCTTGTCGCCCCGCTTCAGCAACTGCATCTGGCCGGTACGCAGGAGCACGATGTCGCCCGGCTCGACACGCACCCTTGCGAGCTCGCACGCGGCGTCGAGGTCGCCGGCGGTGAGCGCGTAGCCGCCATCGAGCCGGTCGACGCCCTTGGCCAGCGCGAGGTCGAGCAGCACGCCGCGACTGACGAGCGTGCTGATCTTGTCGATGCCGCAGCGGCTCGCGCCTGACGCGTCGACCGAGCCGGCGGGGAAGCCGTTGTAGAGGCGGCCGTCGTAGCTCACGTGGGCGAGCGAGTCCCAGTGGGTGGCGGCCTGCAGGGCCATGACCACGATGTCGTCGCTCGTGCAGAACTCCGACGGATCACCCGTGAACGGCGTGTTGACCGTGACCATCGTCCGCAGCGGGTTGATGCGGCCCGGGACGTAGCCGGTCTGGGGCCCGTCCAGCGACAGGGGGATCGCGAGCGAGAACGTCCTGCCGGTGCGAACGCAGGCGGCGGCACGGCGGATCACTTCGGGCGTGACGAGGTTGACCGTGCCGATCTCGTCGTCGTCGCCCCAGCGGCCCCAGTTGTTGACTTTCTTGGCGAGGTCGTGGAACTCCGGCGGCAGCGCCATCAGGACGCCGCGGGGATGGCGACTGTCTCGGTGTCGCGCCCCGACCGCAGCAGCGTGCCCGGCCGGTCGCTCGTGAGCTCGCCGCGGGCGACGATCTCCACGCCGTTCACGAGCACGTGCTCGACACCCCGCGCCTCCTGGAAGAGGCGTCCCGCGCCACCCGGTAGGTCATGGCGCATCCGGGCCGGGTCGCGTCCCACGCGGTCGGGGTCGAACACGGTCACGTCCGCGTGCCAGCCCTCGGCGAGCCGGCCGCGCTCGCGCAACCCGTAGAGCCGGGCGGGCTGGTCGGTGACGAAATGCACGGCGTCCTCGAGGCCGACCACACCGCGCTCGCGCACCGATTCACCCAACAGGGCGGTGAAGTAGGAGAACGTGTAGCTCATGTCGAGATGAGCGCCGGCGTCGGACGCGCCGATGACCGCGCGCGGATCGCGCCACACTTCGGCCCGGAGCCGCCAGCTCTCGTCGTCGTCGCCCGGCGCGGGTGGGATCAGCCCGGTCCGCAGGTCGTCGGCGACTACGACGTCGAGCATCGCGTCGAACGGCTCGCGTCCGCGCTCGGCGGCGATGTCGCCGATCGTGCGCCCGACGAGCTGCCCGAGCGTGGGATCGCCGACGTCGTTGACCGTCATGCGCTCCCACCGCAGCAACCGGCTGAGCGCGGCGGCTCCCGGCGCCTCGGTCAGCTCGCGGAGGCGACGGCGCTCCGCGGGGTCGTCGAGCGTCTTCTTCCGGGCCTCCATCGGCAGGGCGAAGGTCTCGGCCCAGCCGGGCACCGCGTCGAGCACCATCCCGCTGGCGAAGCTCAGGCGGATCTTCATGAGGTCGGGCACCGTGAGGGCGATCACGCGGGCGCCCCGCGCCGTCGCATGGTCGCCGGCGGCCAGCTGGCCCCGGTAGTGCTCGGGCCGGCTCGAGTCGACGACGAGCACATTCCAGTTGAGCGGGCGCCGACCGGCGAGCGACATCGCCGTCATCAGCTCCATCTCGCGCTCGGTGAAGGCGCCGATGCCCGGGATGAACTCGAGTGTCGTTCCAGGGTGGTCGCGCACCGTGCCCGCGAGGCTGACGAGCTCGTCGTCGGTCGCGGCCCGTGACGGCACCGGCGACCCGTCGCCGTCGTTGTGCGTCGGCGCGAGCGACGAGGAGAAGCCGAGCGCGCCCGCGTCCATGGCGTCGTGGAGCAGCAGCGCCATCTGCGCGACGTGATCGTCGCTCGCCTTGGTGCCCACGGCCGCCTCGCCCATCACGGCTCGGCGAATCGTCGAGTGGCCGGCGAGGAAGCCGGCGTTGACGCCGAGGGTGCCGTCGAGCCGGTCGAGCCAGTCGGCGAACGATGTCCAGTCCCACGCCAGCCCGCCGGCGAGCGACTCGAGCGGCATGCCCTCGACGCGGGCGAGCATGCGCATCACGTAGTCGGCGGTCTCGGGCGCGAGCGGCGCGATCGTGAAGCCGCAATTGCCGCCGATGACGGTCGTGACGCCGTGGAGGCAGGACGGCGTGGCGTACGGGTCCCAGAACAGCTGGGCGTCGTAGTGGGTGTGGATGTCAACGAAGCCGGGCGCCACCACCAGGCCCTCGGCGTCGATGGTGCGACGGGCGGGCTCGTCGACCGTGCCGACGGCGACGAGAAGGCCGTCGCGGATGCCCACGTCGGCCCGACGGCCCGGCCTGCCGGTGCCGTCGACGACAGTGCCGCCGGTGATGACGCAGTCCAGCATGGAACTCCTTTCTACCGCGTGGGTCGCGGCGGCCGCGGCAGGCGCGGCGGCGCCACGGGCTCGAGGTCGTCACCGGCGACGGCCACCCAGGCCTCACCGACGCGTCGCGCGGGCTCGGTCACGGGCGCGGCGCCGCCCACCAGGTGGCCGACCACGTCGACCATGGCCACGTCGAGCAGGCCACCACGGTCACCGGCGAGGGCGCGAAGCGCGGCGAACCCGGCATGCAGGCCCGTGACCGGGTCGGCGAAGGCGTCGGCGCAGAAGACCGGCGCGCCATCGGTGTCGCGCGTCAGCGCGACGATCCCGCCGGCGGCTGCGGCGTCGTCGCCGAGGGCGACGCGGTTGCGTGTCGGTCCGTTCCGGCCATAGCCGGTGATCGAGACCCACACGATGTCGGGCCGCTCGTCGAGCAGGACGTCGGGACCGAGCCCCGCGTCGTCGAGCACGCGTGGCCGGAAGCTCTCGACGACCACGTCGGCGCGGCGCAGCAGCCGGGCGAGCTCGGGGTCGTGCAGATCGAGGTCGAGCGCCTCCTTGCCCTCGTGCAGCGCGGGCAGCGCCTCGCGCATCGGGTCGCGGCGCCCGGCCGTGATCACGCGCGCTCCCGCGCGGGCCAGCAGCAGCGTGCAGAGCGGTCCGGCCCAGAGCGCCGTCAGGTCGACGACGAGCGGACGGCGTTCACGGTCACGCCGCCCGGCGTCCGTCCATCGGAAGGGCGCGGGTGGTGGCGTCGGCGGCGGCGACACCAATGCAAACGGCAACCCGAGGAGTTGGGCCCGTTCGACCGCCTCCGGCGCGCCCATGCGCGAGATCCCGTCCTCGATCGCTGCCCAGGGGTCGTCGACGGGGCGGCCGGCCCAGGCCGGCACCATCTCGACGTCGTCGCGCCGGGGAAGCCCGGCGGCGACGCCGGCGTCGTCGCACGTGAACAGCCGGTGGCCGCCCCCGCAGCTCATGCGGCCGCGCCGGCGCAGGCCGAGGGTGGCGGCGCGCCAGCCCAGCGCCGCCGGCGCGTCCGCGGGCGCGAGCGGGTCGTCACCCGACCACCACGGCAGCGTGCGCGCCACCACCGCCGCCGCCGCCGCGACCCCGGCGAGGTTCGCCGCCTGTGCGCCCGGCGCGCCGAGCGGCGGACCGTCGGTCCGGCCGGTGAGCGCCATCGCTCCCGACGCAGCCCAGTCGAGGACCGGCGCGCGCTCCGCCGGCACCAGCGCGGCCAACGCCGCGGTGTGCGCGCCGGCGTCGAGGCCGGCGAAGCGCAGCAAACGCTCGGCGTAAGCGACAGCCTTCCCTGTCACGGCTGCTCGAGCTCGGCGGGCACCTGGCGGCCGACGGCGACGCGCACACCGAAGCCGTCGGCGGCCATCCCGAGCAGCATGGCGACGTTCATCGCAACGCTGCCGCGACCTCGCGCGCCCGCTCTTCCAGTCGCGCCCTGGGCACGAGCTCGTCGACGACACCCCATGCGAGCGCCGTCCCGGCCTCGATCGTGTCGGGACCGAGCAGCAGCTCGAGAAGACGGTGTCGCCCGGCGCGACGGGGGATCGACACCGTCCCTCCTGCGCCTGGTACCAACCCGAAGCCGATCTCGGGCAGGCCGATCCGTGCGTCGTGCGCGGCGACCACCCGCGCCGCGAAGGCGGCGAGCTCGACGCCGGCGCCGAGGCACGCGCCGTGCAGGGCGACGACGAGCCGGGGCCCGAGCTCGGCGAAGGTGAGCGCCAGCGAGCGCGAGAGCCGCACGAGATGCGCGTCGACCGGTCCCGGTGCAGTGCCGAACTCGGCCAGGTCGCCGCCCGAGCAGAACGACGGCCCCTCGCCCCGAACGACCACGGGTCCGCGCATCCCGCGCGCCTCGTCGAGGGCGGCATGGAGCTGGTCGCGCATGGCCACGTCGAGCGCGTTGTGACGACCGGGGCGGGTGAGGACGACCTCGTACACCTCGCCGCGCTCGACCCGTACGCGCGGCCGGTCGAGGTCGGTGGGCGCCGACGGCGGGCACCGATCGCGGCGCCAGGCCTCGAACTCGGGCCCGGTCTGGAGCATCGAGTACGTCGTCGACTCGGCGACGAGCCCGGCCCAGACGTCGTCGCTCGCGTGGCGCGTGAGCAGCGCGGCCGCTACCGCTGCTCGCGGCGACTGCTCGAAGCGCGCCAGCCAGCCGTCGGCAGTTGCGGCGTCGTCGGTGTAGAGATCGAACGCGTCGCGCACGGCTGCCGGCGCGCCCACCCCGACCGTCAGAGCAACGGCGCCGTGCAGGAACGCGCGGCCCGAAGCGACGCCCGACCAGCTCGCCGGCGGGCCCTGCCCCCGGCCCGCCTCCCCGGGCGGGCCCTCGAAGCGGAGCGCAGTCGGTTCCCCGGCGAGGTCCGCGAGGACCGTCTCCGCCGGCACTCGGCCATCCACCGGCACCAACAGCCGGGGGTCGACGCGCGCGACCGGCATGTCGCTAGTCGGACGAGGGCAGCGGCTTGGGCTGCAGCACGTCCATCGGCTCGCCATGGCACGAGAGCTCGCCGTCGCCCGCCCTGGTCACGAGCACCTCGGCGCCGCATTCGGCGCACGAGTAGCGCTTACCGAGCTTGTTCGGCACCGGCTGCGCCCTCCTGCTCGCGTCTTTCCATGGGCTGTCCGCAGCACGAGACGGCGCCGCCCGGGGCCTTGACCACGATGATCTCCGTGCCGCACGCACCGCAACGCAGCCTGTCTCCGACCGCGGGCGTGCTCATCCTCCCCAATCTACGAGACCGTTCCGTTCTGGGTCGTCCGTTGCACAGCCCAGTGTGCAGATATCGACCCAGAAGGCGCATGGGGGCGCGG
>VAXF01000054.1 GCA_005888395.1 Actinomycetota bacterium
CCGGCGAGGATCTGGGCCCGGGCGATTTGCATCGCCGACGCGCCCGACGCGCAGGCCGCGTAGCAGCTCGACACGCGGGCGCCCGACCAGCCGAGCGCCTGTGCGAACGTGGAGCCGGCGACGTAGCCGGGGTAGCCCTGCCGCATCGTGTCGGCGCCCGAGACGAACTGGACGTCGCGCCATTCGAGCCCGGCGTCGGCCAGTGCCTCGCGGGCGGCGACGATGCCGTACTCGGCGAAGTTGCGTCCCCACTTCCCCCACGGGTGCATGCCGATCCCGAGGACCGCGACGTCGCGTTCCCGTTCGCTCACGTGACCGGCCTCCACTTCCACACGACGTACTCGTGCTCGTCGTCCTCGTAGAGCGTCTCGAGGGTCAGCTCCATCTCCATGCCGGCGCTGAGAGCGGTGGCGTCGACGCCGTGCACGACCTGGCCCATCACCACCATCTGCTCGGACGCCAGCTCGACCGCCGCGACCGCGTACGGCTCGAACGGCTCGGACGCGATCGCGGGCGGCGGGGGCGGGTAACGATTGTCGGTGAACGACCACACCCGCCCGCGGCGGCTGAGCTCGACCTCGTCGAGCTCGGTGCCCGAACACGCGGGGTTCCGGCAGAAGAACGCCTGCCTCGGGAAGAAGAACGTGCCGCAGGTCGTGCAACGGGTGCCGAGCAGCCGGGGCTCGTGGTCGAGGGTGAACCACCCCTCGACCGCGGGCACGCGCGTCTTCGTGGCTCTGCTCATGGAGCGCTCTCCCGGAGCGCTCATCCCAACCGTTCGATGACCGTCGCGTTGGCCATGCCGCCACCCTCGCACATGGTCTGGAGGCCGAAGCGCCCGCCTGTGCGCTCGAGCTCGTTGAGCAGGGTCGCCATCAGGCGGGCGCCCGAGCATCCGGTGGGGTGCCCGATGGCGATGGCGCCGCCGTTGACGTTGACCTTCGACATGTCGGGATGGAACTCGCGCTCCCAGGCCAGCACGACCGACGCGAACGCCTCGTTGATCTCGATCAGGTCGAAGTCGTCGAGTCGCATGCTCGTTTTCTCGAGGATCTTGGTCGTGGCGGGGATCGGCGCCGTGAGCATGATCACCGGGTCGTTGGCGGCCACGGCGAACGCGCTGAAGCGCGCCCGCGGTCGCATCCCGAGCTCGGCGGCCTTCTCCTCGCTCATGACGAGCACGGCCGCGGCGCCGTCGCTGATCTGCGACGAGCTGCCCGCGCTGATGCGGCCGTCCTCGGAGAACGCGGGCCGGAGCGTTGCCAGCTTCTCGAGGCTGGTGTCGCGCCTGACGCCCTCGTCGACCGCAAACCGCTCGCCGTCCACCTCGAGGGGGACGATCTCGTTGTCGAAGCGGCCTTCGTCGATCGCCCGTGCCGCCTTCTCGTGTGACCCGAGCGCGAACCGGTCCATCTCCTCACGGGAGATGCCCCACTTGTCGGCGATCATCTCGGCCGAGAGGCCCTGGTGGACGAACGCGTAGCGACCCAGCACCCGCGGCCCGTAGGCCTCGCCGGGGCCGGGCTCGGTGGTGGAGCCGATCGGCACACGCGTCATCGACTCGATGCCGGCGCCGATGACGATGTCCATCGCGCCCGAGATCACCGCCTGGGCCGCGAAGTGCACGGCCTGCTGTGCCGACCCGCACTGGCGGTCGACGGTGGTGCCGGGAACCGAGTCGGGGAACCCCGCCGCCAGCGCCGCGTTGCGGCCGATGTTCATCGCCTGCTCCCCGACGGTCATCGTGCAGCCCATCACCACGTCTTCGACGAGAGCGGGGTCGAGGTCGTTGCGGGCGACGAGCGCCTTGAGGGGCTCGGATGCGAGGTCGACCGGGTGCCAGTCCTTCAGCCTCCCGTTGCGGCGGCCGACGGGCGTGCGGACGGCGTCGACGATGACGGCTACGGGCACGGCCGGAGTCTACGGGCTGCCTGACGCCGGGTCAGATGGGGTCAGGACAGCGAGAACGGCGGGTACTCGTCGGTCAGCAGGCCGACGTACGCGTAGACGCGGTTGATCCAACGGCTCACGCCGACGACGAACCTGCGCAGGCCGTCCGGCCAGCGGCCGGTGACGAGCACGACGACGAACGCGGCGAGCCACGCGAAGACCGCGGCGATCCCGACGAAGATCAGCACGATGTAGTGCGGGATCGCGAGGAACCACTTGAAGAAGATCAGGACGCGGCTCAGCCTTTCGGGCCGCTCGATCGACAGCCGTGCCGGGTCGGTGCCTGGGTCGACCGTTGCAAGGGTGAACTCGAAGGGCGCGTACGGCTCGCGCAGGAAGCCGACATAGGAGGAGACGCGCCACTGGTAGCGCAGGATCATGACGAGGAAGTCGAAGATCGCCTCGGGGATCTGGCCCGTGAACAGGATGGTGAAGAACGAGAGGACCGTCAGCACGCCGCTGACGATCCGCAGGAAGTAGAGCACCACGTAGTGCGGCACGGCGAGGAGCCAGTGGACGAGGGGCCGCCAGCGGGCCACCTCGAGGGGCGCCTCGAGCTCGAGCGTCACCACGGTCGTGGAGCCTACGACTCGAAGACACCCCTCTCGTTCTTCTTCCAGCCGGACGCAGCGAAGCTGCCGCCGTCGACGTGCAGGATCGTGCCCGTGACGAAGCGGCTCATGTCGCTCGCCAGCCACAGGACGGCGGCGGCCACGTCGTCGGGACTGCCGAGGCCGAGCGGGATCTTCCAGCCGTAGTCGACGTGCTCCTCGCCGAGCACGCTCGCCGCCAGACCGCTGTCGCCGGGTGTCGGGATGGCGTCGGGCGCGATGCAGTTCACCCGGATGCGGCGGCCGGCGAGCTCGAGCGCCAGCGTCTTGGTGAGGCTCTCGACGGCCGCCTTCATCGCGGCGTACACGCCAAAGCCGGGCGCGGCGCGCGAGGCCTCGATCGAGGTGATGTTCACGATCGAGCCGCCCGCTTCGGGCACGAGCGGCACGCACGCCCTCACGAGGTGGGTGACGCTCGTGAAGTTCTCGTCGACGAGCGCGCGCTGGCCCTTGGCGCTGACGTCGAGGAACGCGGCGTGGAAGCCGCCGCCGGCGTTGTTGACCACGACGTCGACCTTGCCGAACGCAGCGCGGACGTCGTCGACGAAGCGCCCGACGGCATCCGCGTCGCGTACGTCGAGGACGCCGCTGACGCACCGCTGGCCGAGGGTCTCGACGTCGCGTGCCGTCGCCGCCAGGTCGTCGGCCTCGCGGTCGCAGATAGCGACATCGGCGCCGAAGGCGGCGAGCGCCAGCGCGGTGGCCTCGCCGATGCCACGGGCCGCGCCTGTGACCACCGCGACGCGACCGTCGAGCGCGATGGCCGACCGGTCGAGCGTCAGATCAGCTAGTCCTCGAGGTGGAAGATGCGCGCTGCGTTGCCACCGGCGATCTTGGCCTTCTCGTCCTGGGGGATGTGGCCCATCATGTCCTCGATCACCTTGCGCGAGTACGGCCAGTCGTTGCCGTGGTGCGGGTAGTCGGAGGACCACATGATGTTGTCGACGCCGGTCGCGTGCCTGACCTCGATGCCGATGCGGTCGGTGATGAAGGTGGCGGCCATGTTGCGGTGCCAGTAGTACGACGGCGGCTGGGCAATCGGTATGTTGCCCCACGATCGGTTGCGCCAGTACCGGTCGTCGAGCTGCTCGAGCAGGTGGGGGATCCAGCCGATGCCCGTCTCGATGAGGGCGATGTGCAACTCGGGGAAGCGCTCGAAGACGCCCGTGAAGATCATGTCGCCGATAGTCGATGCCACCATCGTGAACGTCGCGCCGAGGTTGCCGACCGCCTTGGCCTTGGCCTTGCTCTCCTGGGACGAGCCGTAGAGACGCGAGCCACCCGCCTTATCGGCGGCCGCCCGCTGCCTCGCCCTCGTGGCGCGGGAGATGAGGTTGATGTGGATGCACACCGGCAGGCCCTCGTCGCACGCCGCCGACCAGAAGGCGTCGTCGTCGTCGGAGATGCCCTCGCCGCCCGCCGGCCAGTTGGAGATGATCACGGCCTTGCACCCGCGGGCCTTCAGCTTGCGGACGTAGTCGACAGCGGTGTCGATGCCGATCGATGGGATCTGGCCCACGGCGATGAGCCGTGAAGGGTCTGCCGTGGCGAACTGCTCGATCAGGAAGTTGTTGTAAGCGTCGACACCGGCCAGCACGAAGTCGTCGTCGTCGTCACCGAGGAAGTGGCCGATGGTGCGTTGCGGCGCGAACAACAGCTCGGCGTCGACGCCGTCGATGTTCATGTCGTTCAGCCGCTGCGCGCCGTCGTAGCACCCGGGCCGCGCGTCGTCGTAGGTGACGCCCGTCCAGCGGAACTGGTCGTAGGGCATGCCGGGCGTCGACACCAGGCCGATGGGGTCGGGTTCGGTGGCGCCGGCGTGCAGCCACGCGTCGCCCCCGTCGGCGTCCTTCACCAGCTTCGGCGCCTTGTCGTGATACTTCTTCGGCAGCCACGTCTGCCAGATGTCCCTGGGCTCGAGGATGTGGCAGTCGGCGTCGACCAGCTGGTACTTGCCCATTGGCGGACCTCCGTGCGAGAGCGGCTGACGGCTGCGTCAGTCTAGGTTCCCCACTCGGTTCTGGGTCGATATCCGCACAGCGGGATGTGCAGATATCGACCCAGAACGGCGGAGGGGTCAGGCGTTGAGGAGCGGCGCGACGCCGGCGGCGAACGCGTCCATCTGGTCGAGGAGCTCCGCGAGCGAGCGGTTGCGGAAGCGCACCTGCAGGTGGTTCACGCCCATCGCGCCGAACTCCCGGAGGCGCTCGGCCAGATGCTCGGCCGAGCCCGAGAGCGTGCGCGGGCCCACGTCCCAGTCGGGCGCGCCGACGTAGAGCGTCTCGGTGATCGTGCCGATGTCGATGGGCTCGTCGCCGAGTGTCGACTTGCGGTGCTCCAGCAGGTACTCGATCGACGCCGGCAGCTCGGCGCGGGGCGTGCCTTGCGGAAGCCAGCCGTCGCCTCGTTCGGCGGCGCGGCGGAGCGCCGCCTTGGAGGAGCCGCCGACCCAGATCGGCAGCGGCGACTGGCGGGGCCGCGGCGCCATCCCGGCGTCGTGGATGTCGCCGACGACGGGGTACTCGGACGCGAACGCGGCCCGGACCACGTCGATGGCCGCGTCGGAGACCGCGCCGCGCGTCGAGAAGTCGAGTCCCATCAACCCGAACTCGCCCTCGACATGCCCGGTGCCCACTCCGAGGATCGCCCGCCCGGCCGACAGCTCGTCGAGCGTCATGAACGCCTTCGCCGTCACCAGCGGGTGCCGGTAGGCGGCGACGAGCACGTGCGAGAGCAGCCGGACGTGCGACGTGATGCCGGCCAGCCAGCCGAGGGTGGCGACGGTTTCGTACCACGTCGTGCGCATGTGCTCGTCGAGCGGCTTCGGGATGGCGACGTGGTCGCACACCGCGACGTAGAAGAAGCCCGTCTCGTCGGCCTTGCGGGCGATCGCCGCCAGCTCGTCACGCCCCGCGTCGAGCTCCCAGGGCTCGGCAAACGTGCGGCTCTGGGCCTGCACCTGCAGCTGCATGCCGTAGACGAGCCGCCCGGGCGGCACGATCGACGCCACCGCTCACGCCCCCCAGTTGCTCGTGTCGACGCCGAGCATCTGGACGCCCTTGACGATCGCGTCGGGAACCATCTGCGACGGCGCCCAGTGGTAGTCCCACATGCGGTGCTTGCCGGTGGGGCCGACGAAGAGCTTGGCCTGGTCGAGCGTGAAGAGCACGCCCCGCCGGCTGACCTCGCGCTCGTAGCGCTCGGCATGGTCGGCGTCGAGCACGAAGTTCATCGTGTCGCACATGGCGGTGATGTCGACGTTGCCCCAGTCCCACGGGTTCGCGCTGACGTGGATCAGGAACGAGGCGGGGGAGCGCTCGACGATGTCGCCGTCGCGTGCGGTGAACGAGACGGGCTCGAAGCAGCACGCGCACCACGACTCGAAACGCACGTCCTTGCCCTCGAAGGGCGGCATCCGGCTGAAGGCGATCGACTCCATGGCGCAGCCGACGTAGCTGTGGAAGCGCCCGTCGACGAACGCCTTGACCTGGCTCGGGAAGCTGGAGAAGGGCTGGAACTTGATCAGGTTGCAGTTCTGGCTGTCCTGGTCGACCACGCAGATCACGCCGAGCTGGAGCTCCTTGTAAGCCTGCACGATCTCCCGCCGCGACAGCCCCAGCGCCTCGCGGACGTCACGAAGGTTGGGCCCGACGCCCTCGCGGCACCAGAACTCGTAGACGAACTGGCGCAGCCTCAGCGCGTTGTCGGTCCACTCGAACACCGGCACGTCCTGGGGCATGGCGGGCACGGTATCCGCCACACCGCCTGTCTGCTGACGACCCGTCAGTTACGGCGGTACGATCCCTTCATGGGTGAGCTGCCGAAGATCGTCTCCGTCGACGACCACGTCGTCGGGCCGGCGCACGTGTGGACCGATCGCCTGCCGTCGAAATACCGCGACATCGGGCCGCGGGTCGTGCGGGCGCCGCTGGGCGAGATGACCTTCGTCGGCGGCAAGTTCTCGTTCGCGCCCGGCGACGACGGGCCGATGTGCGACTGGTGGTTCTACGAGGACCTGCGCTGGCCGCAGACCCGGTTGAGCGCGGCGGCGGGGTTCCCGCGTGACGAGGTGAAGATCACCGCCATCACCTACGACGAGATGCGCCCCGGGTGCTACGAGCCCAAGGCCCGGCTCGAGGACATGGACGTCAACTGGGTCGACGCGTCGCTCTGCTTCCCGACGTTCCCGCGCTTCTGCGGCCAGACGTTCCTCGAGGCCGACGACAAGGACCTCGGCCTGCTGTGCGTCAAGGCCTACAACGACTGGATGGTCGACGAGTGGTGCGGCGACACCGGCGGCCGGTTGATCCCGTTGTGCCT
>VAXF01000321.1 GCA_005888395.1 Actinomycetota bacterium
GTACGGCGACCCCGGCCCGATGCACGGCTGGAAGAACGCCTTCGACGCCAGCGAGTGGGGCCTCGGCAAGATGGCCAACTCACTCGAGCAGGGCTGCGACTGCCTCGGCGAGATCCGCTATCTCGACGCGGTGATGACCGGCGAGCGCGGCCACCCCTACGTGATTCCCAACGCCGTGTGCATCCACGAGGAGGACGTGGGCATCGGCTGGAAGCACGTCGACTTCGCGGCGGGTTCGACCGAGGTGCGGCGGGGGCGGCGGCTGGTGGTGAGCTCGATCGTCACGGCCGGCAACTACGACTACGGCTTCTACTGGTACTTCCACCTCGACGGCACGATCGAGATGGAGGTGAAGCTCACCGGCATCGTCACGACCATCGCCTTGTCACCCGGCGAGATGCCCACCCATGCCGCGCGCATCACCCCCGAGCTGGCCGCGCCCAACCACCAGCACCTGTTCTGCGCGCGCCTCGACGTCGACCTCGACGGCACCGACAACTCGGTGTACGAGGTCGACGTGACGGCCGACGCCGCCGGCGCCGACAACCCGTGGGGCAACGCCTTCACCGCTCATGCAACCCTGCTCGACACCGAGCAGGCCGCGCAGCGCGTGGTCGACCCGGGAAGCAGCCGCGTGTGGAAGGTCGTCAACCCCAACGTGCACAACGCGGCCGGCGACCCGGTGGGCTACAAGCTCGTGCCCGGTCCGACGCCCGCGTTGCTGGCGAGCCCCGAGTCGAGCATCGGGCGACGCGCCGGCTTTGCCACCCGCAACCTCTGGGTCACGCCCTACGCGCCCGACGAGCGCTGGGCCGCGGGCGACTATCCCAACCAGAACCCCGGCGGCGACGGCCTGCCGCGGTGGACGGCGGCCGACCGCCCGATCGTCGACACCGACATCGTGCTGTGGCACACGTTCGGCGTCACCCACGTGGTGCGGCCCGAGGAATGGCCGGTGATGCCGGTGGAGCGCACCGGCTTCTCGTTCGTGCCCGCCGGCTTCTTCGACGCCAACCCCGCGCTCGACGTCCCGCCGTCACACGGTTCGGGCTAGAGGGTCTGGCCGCCGGTCTGGCGCGCCAGCATCAGGTCGATCCAGGCGCAGCAGAGGTCGCCCACGTAACCGCCGGTGACCGGGCGGTCCTTCGGGTACGGGACGAAGACGTTGCCGCTGCCGTCGAGCGTGGCGCCGAGGAAGTCGAGGTCGCGCCGGTCGAAGGGACGGGGGACGTTGCCCACCCCGGTCTCCGGGCAGGCCAGGCCCTGCGTGCAGATGCTGCCGGTGTGGAAGTCGGTGGCGGCGGTCACCTTCGTGAAGGTGGCCGTCGTGTTGGCGTTCAGGCTCTGGGCGACGTGCAGGTCCCAGGTGGTTGTCGGGTCGCCCAGGTCGGGCAGCACGGGGTTGACGAGCGGGCCGGTCGACTGGACGTAGCTGATGTCGACGTGGCCGGCCGTGGCACCGGCGACGATCCACGGGAAGACGGCGGCCGGTGCGTCACCGAGAGGGTCGGTGGCGTTGTCGGACACGGCCACGGGCTTGAGCCAGGTGCCCCC
Organism: Actinomycetota bacterium; assembly: GCA_005888395.1. Classification (GTDB taxonomy): domain Bacteria; phylum Actinomycetota; class Acidimicrobiia; order Acidimicrobiales; family AC-25; genus AC-25. The sequence continues at coordinate 1,555 of VAXF01000321.1, forward strand.
GCCGTCGGTGCTCCGGGAGAACATGACGACGTCGTCGTTCTGGGACACCGGGTCGATCCCCGACCAGGCCGCGTACAGGGTGCCGGAGCCGTCCACGGTCATCACCGGGAAGAGGACGCTGTCCTGTAAGGCGGCGATGAGGCGGCCGCTCGTCCAGGTGCTGCCGCCGTTCGTGCTGCTCGCGAAGTTCAGATGGCCGCTGCCGTCCACGAGCGGGCCGGCGATGCTGATGTCGGTCGCCGCCGTCGTGGGCGCGCTGAACGTCTTGGCGCCGTCGGTGCTCGTCCAGGCGTCCTCGTTGCCGGTGTTCTCGTTGTGGGCGATCACCACCAGGTGGCCCGCGCCCGTGGTCGCGATCCAGTGCCGGTCGTAGTCGAACGGGCCTGCGTTCGGCGCGACCAGTGTCATCGACGAGAAGGTCGCGCCGTGGTCGGTCGAGACCGAGATGGGGATCGAGGTTCCGCCGGCGCCGAACAGGTCGGCGACGTAAACGACGTGGTTGCTGTCGAAGGCGAGGTCGGAGTCGCCGCCCCCGCCGTTGGTCTCGACCGGACCGGTGAAGGTCGCGCCGCCGTCGGTCGAGCGCCAGAGCACGGTGGCGACATGTAAGTCGAGCGTCTCGGGCGGCGCGACCACGTAGGTGACGCCCGCGCCGGGGTCGGTGACGGCGCGGGGCTCGCCGACGAACTGCTGCGTCGCCACCGTTGACGAGGTGAAGGAGGGAGGACCGGAGGCGACCAGGCTCAGCTTCCGGTGGCCCTTGGGGTTGGCGTGAGATGCGGCCACCGCCGGGAAGGCGCCGGCGGCGAGGAGGGCGGCGAGGGCGGTGGCGCCGGCGAGGCGACGACGGGAAGAACGCATGACAACGGGTTTCGCCGGGCGGCACCCGAACTCCTGCGGGCCGCATATCCGGACACTAGACATCCGGATATGCGGCTCGGCGAGGGCGTGGAGTGGGCCCTGCACTGCGCCACCGTGCTCGCCCTGCTGCCGCCCGACGTCACGCTGCCGGGCTCCCGGCTGGCCGAGTTCCACGACGTGCCGCCCGCCTATCTGGCCAAGACCCTGCAGGCCCTGTCGCGCGCCGGCATCGTCGAGTCCGCCGCGGGCCGAGGCGGCGGCTACCGACTCGGGCGGCCC
>VAXF01000055.1 GCA_005888395.1 Actinomycetota bacterium
CCGGCTGCGTCGGCAAGGCCGACGAGAAGAACCCGGGGCTCTTACCGGATCGGGCCCAGTACCCGAACGGCGGGGGTAGCCACTACCAAGGTGACAACAACAACGGCTACGAGTGCGACGGCAACCACGGGATCGCCCAGACCAACCCCGCCCACACCGGGTGCGGGACGACCACCGGCTTCACGATCGCGGGCACCACCACCACCGGCGGGACCACCACCGGCGGGACCACCGGCGGCACGACCGGCGGCACGACCGGCGGGACCACCACCGGCGGGACCACCGGCGGCACAACCGGCGGCACGACGACGTCCGGGACGACCACGACCGGCGGCACGACCTCGGGCACGACGGGTAGCGGCACGACCACGTCCGGCGGCGGGCCCACGACGACCGGTGCCACGACTGGCGGCACGACTGGTGGAAGCACCGGCGTGAGCGCGCAGTCGACGGGCACCGGCGGTCCCAGCGTCCTCGGCGAGACCTTCGAGTCCCCGCCCCCGCCGGCGCCGGCTCCCGCACCCGGCCAAGCGGCGGCCGGGGCCGAGGTCAGCCCGGCGGCTGCTCAAGCGGCGCCGGCGGCGCCCGCTCCGGCCAGTACGCCGGCGACGGCCGTGAAGCCCGGGGCCCTGGCGTTCACCGGCAGTCGGGACGCGCCGAGGCTGGTGGTGCTGGGCCTCGGGTTCGTGCTCGGTGGCTCGCTCCTACGGAGGCGTGCCCGCCGGCTCGTCTGAGGCCGGCGAGCCGATAGGCGTCAGCGCTGGAACTCGGGGATGACGTGCGTGCCGATGAGCTCGATCGACTGCATGACCTTCTCGTGCGGGATCTTGTACGGGTTGACCAGGCACAGCAGCAGGTCGCAGCCGGCCTCCTCGTAACGCCTGCACGCCTCGATGCACTCGTCGGGGTCGCCGACGACGGATGAGCCCGTCGTGTGCAGGTAGTCGAAGGTCATGTAGTCCAGCTCGCCCGCCCGCTGGTGCTGGAGGATCGGCGCGGCGTAGTCGTAGGAGCCGAGCTCCTTTCCCTCGAGCCACTCGGCTACCGAGCCGATGAGCTTGGCCCCGTGCTGCGCGTACCAAGGGAACGACTCCTCGGCGACGGCGTACGCCTCCTCCTTGGTCGGCGCGCAGTGGACCATGGTGAACGTCGCCGCCTGGTCGTTGACGAACTTGCCGACGGGGTCGGCACACGCGGCCAGCCCCTGGCGGTACAGGTCGATGCGGCCCTTCAGCTCCTCGGGCGGAACGCCGACGGTGAACGAGCACAACCCGATGCCGGCCCGCCCGACCTGGCCGTGCCCGTCGGGGCTGCTGGTCGCACCCCAGAGCGGCGGGTGCGGCTTCTGGAGGGGCTTGGGAAGCACTCGCCGCGGCGGCATCTGCCAGTGCTTGCCCTCGAACTCGTAGAGATCGTTGGTCCAGCAGCCGACGATGTGGCGCAGGGCCTCCTCCCACATCTCCCGCGTCTGGTGCGGGTCGATGCCGAACCCCTCGAGCTCGGCGCGCGTCGACGAGCGACCGGAGCCGAACTCGACGCGCCCGTCGCTGAGCAGGTCGAGGACCGCCGCCGACTCCGCGGAGCGCACGGGGTGGTTGTACGGCTTCGGCATCAGCCGCACGCCGTAGCCGATCCGCAGGTTCTTGGTCTGGGCCGCGATGGCGCCATAGAGGATCTCGGGGTTCGAGCAGTGCGAGTACTCCTCGAGGAAGTGGTGCTCCACCGTCCAGAAGCTGTGGAACCCGACCCGGTCGCCGAGCACCGCCTGCTCGAGCGTGTTCTTGTAGGCCCAGTACTCGCTTCGGTCCGTCCACGGCCGGGCGACCGGGATCTCGTAGAACAGCGCGAACTTCATGCCCATGCGCCTCGGCCCCCTCAGCTGATCGCTCGCCCTTGACCGCTAGAACGCGTTTCAGCGAGCATACGCGCTGATGCAGCCGAACCTGCTCGACCGCGACTTCTACGCGGGCGACCCGTGGACCACATACGCCTGGCTGCGGGCGAACGCGCCGGTGTACTGGGACCCGGCCAGCGAGCTGTGGGCCCTGCTCCTGCACGAGGACGTGGTGTGGGCCGAGAAGCACCCCGAGCTGTTCTCGTCGGCCCAGGGCTCGCGCCCGAAGTCGGGCGCCAACCCGTCGATGATCGACTCGGACGACCCGCTCCACGCGCGCCGCCGCCGGCTCGTCTACAAGGGGTTCACACCGCGTCATGTGGCCGAGCAGGAGGACCACGTGCGCCGCATCACCGGCGAGCTGATTGACACGGTCGCACCGCTCGGCCGCTGTGACTTCGTGCGGGATCTGGCCGCACCGTTGCCGATGATCCTCATCGCCGAGATGCTCGGCGTGCCCCCCGAGGACCGCGACGTGCTGCAGCACTGGTCCGACGTGCTGATCTCGGGCGCGGACGGGCCCGAGAACGTCACCGACGAGGTCATGGCCACCGCAGTCGACTTCTACACCTACTGCGGCGAGATCATCGAGGCGCGGCGGAAGGAGCCGCGCGACGACCTCATCAGTCTTCTCGTGCACGCCGAGATCGACGGCGAGGCCCTCAGCCAGGACGAGCTGCTGGGAGAGTCGCTGCTGCTGCTCATCGGCGGCAACGAGACGACGCGCAACGTGATCTCGGGCGGGATGGAGGCGCTCCTGCGCGATCGCGGCGAGCGCCGGCGATTGCTCGGCGACGCCTCGTTGATGCACACGGCCGTCGAGGAGTGCATCCGCTGGGTGACGCCCGTCATCAACATGGCCCGCACCGCAACGGACGACGTCGAGGTCCGGGGCCAGACGATCGAGAAGGGCCGGCAGCTGTTGCTCGTCTACGCGTCGGCCAACCGCGACGAGCGTGTCTTCGACGAGCCGCACCGTTTCGACGTGGCCCGCCATCCGAACCCGCACGTCTCGTTCGGCTTCGGCGGCCACTTCTGCCTGGGCGCCAGCCTGGCCCGGCTCGAGATAAGGGTGATCCTCGAGGAGGTGCTCCGCCGCCTGCCCGACATGGAGCTCGCGACCGACGACCCGGTCGAGCGCACGCGCTCGTCGTTCATCCGGGGCATTCCGAGCATGCCCGTAGAGTTCACGGCGAACGACCGAGAGGGGCACTGATGGACCTGAACGCGCTCGAGCACGTGCGGCTGCGCGGCACCGACGGCGGCGAGCACCGGCTCGGCGACCTGTGGGCCGACCGCGCCGTCGTGCTCGTGTTCCTCCGTCACTTCGGCTGACTGCTCTGCCGCGAGCACGCCGCGCAGTTGCGCGACGCCCATGACGAGGTCCGCTCCGGAGGCGCCGATGTCGTCGCCATCGGCACCGGCGACCTCCGCTACGCGCACGCCTTTGTGGAGGACGAGCGCATCCCCTTCCTCGTCCTCGTCGACGACGACGCTCGTGCTGCTCGGGCTGCGTCGGTGCGGAGGGCGACGCCGTGGGGCCTCTTCGACCCGCGGAGCTTCCCAGGCGCGCGGCGCGCGCAAAGAGGCGGCCACCGCATCCGCAAGAGCGGGAAGCGCGTGACCCAGCTGGGCGCCACGTTCGTGGTCGGGCCGGGCTCGCGACTGCGCTACGAGCACCTCGACGAGCACACCGCCGACCACGCGCCGGTCAGCGACGTGATCGCGGCTGCGGCGAGCGATCGCTAGGGGTCGAGCGGGCGGTTGGTCCAGCCGCCCCGCCTGGTGCGGAACCAGCCGCCGGCCGCGTAGCTGCCGCCGTCGGCGTGCACGGTCGTACCCGTGACGAACGCCGACAGGTCGGAGGCGAGGAACAGCACCACGCCGGCGATGTCGTCGGGCGTCCCGAAGCGGCCCACCGGCACCCACTGCGGGATGAGCGGTTGCTGTTGCTCGGTGACCCAACGGTCGTAGGGGACCTGGAGCGTCTCGGTCAGGTCGGGCGCGACGGCATTGACTCGGATGCCGTGCGAGCCGAGCTCCATCGCGAGGCTCTTGGTGAACTGGGTGACGCCGCCCTTGAACGCCGCGTAGACCGCCGACTGCGGCTTGGCCCGAAACGCCTCGACGGTCGACACGTTGACGATGCTTCCGCCGCGCGCTCGTTCGACCATGCCCGGCACGATCGCCCGCGACACGAGGAACACGTGCTCGAGGTTGACGCGGTAGAGCGCGTCCCACTCGTCCTTGATCGTCTCCCAGAAGTCCGTTGGCTTGAACAGGTAGTGGCCGACGTTGTTGACGAGCACGTCGACGGCACCCGCCGCGTCCGCCAGCTCGCCCACCTGGGCCGGGTCTGTGACGTCGACTACGACTGCACTGCCGGTGCCACCCGCCGCCTCGATCTCGGCCACCGTCTCGTTGGCGCGGGCTGCGTCCTGCTCGGCGACGACCACCGACGCGCCGTGGGCCGCGAACGTGAGCGAGATGCCCCTGCCGATACCGCCCCCGCCGCCGGTGACGACGGCGACCTTGCCGGCCAGCAGCGGGCCGGGCGGGACGACCATCGGGGCCGAACGATAACCTGTTCCAACTTTCCAAGGAGGCCGCATGTACATCGGCTACACCGAGGAGCAGGAGGCGCTCCGGCAGGAGCTGCGGGCGTACTACGCCGAGCTCCTCACGCCCGAGGTCGAGGAGGCGCTCGGGCGCGGCGGCGGTGTGGGCCCGACCATGCGCCGCATCGTGCGCCGCATGGGCGAGGACGGCTGGCTCGGCATCGGCTGGCCGACGGAGTACGGGGGCCAGGGGCGCTCGGCCATCGAGCAGTTCGTGTTCTTCGACGAGTCGATGCGGGCCGGGGCGCCGGTGCCGATGCTGACGATCAACACCGTTGGCCCCACGATCATGAACTTCGGCACCGATGAGCAGAAGGCGTTCTTCCTGCCCAAGATCCTCAAGGGCGAGATCCACTTCTGCATCGGCTACACGGAGCCGGGCGCGGGCACCGACCTCGCGGCGCTGAAGACGAGGGCGGTGCGCGACGGCGACGAGTACGTCATCAACGGCCAGAAGATCTTCACGAGTCTCGCGGGCGACGCCGACTACGTGTGGCTGGCCACCCGCACCGACCCCGAGGCGAAGAAGCACAAGGGCATCTCGATGTTCATCGTGCCGATGGACACGCCCGGCATCAGCGTGGTGCCGATGCGCCTCCTCGGCGAGCACAACATCAACCAGACCTTCTACGAGGACGTGCGGGTGCCGGCGGCCAACCTCGTCGGCGGCGAGAACAACGGCTGGGGCCTTATCACCAACCAGCTCAACCACGAGCGGGTCACGCTGTGCTCGCCCGGCATCGTCGAGCGCACGCTCGCCGAGGTGCGCAAGTGGGCGCAGGAGACCAAGCTCGCTGACGGAAGGCGGGTGGTCGACCAGGAGTGGGTCCAGCTCAACCTGGCGCGGGTCCACGCCAAGCTCGAGTTCCTCAAGCTCATCAACTGGAAGGTGGCGTGGTCGGCCACGCAGGGCCGGCTCGACGTCGCCGACGCGTCGACGACCAAGGTTTTCGGCACCGAGTTCTACCTGGAGGCGTTCCGGCTGATGTTCGAGATCGTCGGGCAGGTCGGCTACCTGAAGGAGGGCTCGCCCGAGGCGGTGCTCAAGTCCCGGCTCGAGCGGCTCTACCGCGGCCTGCTGATCCTCACCTTCGGTGGCGGCACCAACGAGATCCAGCGTGACCTCATCGGCGTCTTCGGCCTCGGCATGCCGATGGCGAAGCGATAGGGGGCCGGTCATGGACTTCGGGTTCACGGAGGAGCAGGAGGCGGTCCGCGACGCGGCCCTGCAGGTGCTCGAGGGGCAGGTCACCCAGGAGCGGCTGAAGGAGGTGGAGGCCGGCGGCGAGGGGTTCGACCGCGACACGTGGGCGCGGCTGGCCACGGCCAACCTGCTCGGGATCGCCCTGCCCGAGGCGGTCGGCGGCAGCGGGCTCGGATTCCTCGAGCTGTGTCTGCTGCTCGAGCAGGTGGGGCGCAGCGTGGCGCCGGTGCCGGCGCTGCCGTCGCTCGTGATGGGCGCGCTGCCGATCGTCGAGTTCGGCACGCGCGCGCAGCAAGAGCGCGAGCTGCCGCCGGTGGCGTCGGGGGAGCGGGTGCTCACCGCCGCCCTCGTGGAGCTCGGCGGCGAGCCCACCCAGCCGGTCACGACCGCCACGAGGGACGGGTCGCGCTGGCATCTCGACGGCGTGAAGGTGTGCGTCCCCGCCGGGTTGGTGGCCGACCGCATGCTCGTGCCCGCCCGCACGGGCGAGAGCGCGGTCGGCGTCTTCCTCGTCGACACCGGTGCACCCGGCGTGCGGCGCGACCGTCAGGACACCACCAGCGGCATTCCGGAGGCGCGCGTCGAGCTGACCGATGTCGAGGTTGGTGACGACGACGTCGTCGGCGATGCGCAAGGCGGCGGCACGATCGTCGAGTGGATCGTCGAACGCACGACGGCCGGGCTGTGCGCGATCGCCATCGGCGTGTGTGAGGAGGCGCTCCGCCTCACGGCCGAGTACACGAAGACGCGGGAGCAGTTCGACCGCCCGATCGCCACGTTCCAGGCGGTCGGCCAGCGCGCCGCCGACGCGTACATCGACACCGAGGCCGTGCGGCTCACGGCCTGGCAGGCCGCCTGGCGGCTGGCCGCCGGCCTCCCCGCGACCGAAGAGGTGGCGGTGGCCAAGTTCTGGGCGGCCGAGGGCGGCCAGCGCGTGGTCCACGCGGCCCAGCACCTGCACGGCGGCATCGGCGTCGACCGCGACTACCCGCTCTACCGCTACTTCACCTGGGCCAAGCAGCTCGAGCTCACCCTCGGCGGCGCCACCCCCCAGCTGGTGCACCTCGGCCGCCTGCTGGCCGCCGAACCCGTCTGACCCCTCCCCACTGCGTTCTGTCAGCAGGAATCCACCCTGTGGGGTGAATT
>VAXF01000056.1 GCA_005888395.1 Actinomycetota bacterium
GCGGCTTCGACGTCGTCGCCACCATGCGCGACCCAAAGGCCGGCGCGGATCTCGCCGGCATGCGCGTGGAGCGGCTCGACGTCGATGATCCCGCCTCCATCCACCTACCCGCAGGGCTCCGGGTGCTCGTCAACAACGCCGCCACCGAGAGCGACTACCTCCCGGTGGAGCACATCCCGATGACGCTGTGGCGCACGCTGTTCGAGACCAACGTGTTCGGGCTCATCGAGGTGACCCGCCGCGCCATCCCGCTCATGCGCCAGGCGGGCGGCGGAGTGATCTGCAACATCACGTCTTCGTCGCTGTTCGCGCCGATGCCCTTCTACGCCGCCTACCGCGCCGGCAAGGCGGCCGTGGGCGCGATCGGCGAGTCGCTGCGCGCCGAGCTGGCGCCGTTCGGGATCCGCGTGCTCGAGGTGATGCCCGGGCCCATCGCCACCGACATGCTGGCGGCATCGAACCGGCTGCCCGAGGCGGCGGAGCATGCGCCGTACCGGGCGATGGCGGAGCGCGTGCTCGAGCTACGTCAGGGCGTCGAGTCGGCGTCGACGTCTCCTGCCGACGCCGCCGTGGCCATCGTCGACGCGATCTGCGACGACGACGCCCCGTTGCGCGTCGGCTGCGACGCGATGAGCGTCGCCATGCTCGAGCACTGGCGCGCCGTCGACGACGAGTCCAACATGGCCGGCCTGCTCACCGCATTCCAGCCGGACTGACGCTACGGCCGCTCGTCCTGCGGTCGCGTCGGCGGGCTCGACACAGCCTCGACGACACGGTCGGTCTGTGCCCGCTGCTCGTGCACCATGCGGGTGAGCCAGTACCGGAAGTAGCGGGTGAGCGAGTGCCGGAACCAGACCGCGCTGCCGATCACCGCCAGGGAGACGCCGAGCAGCGCCAGGATCACGTCGTCCTGCTGGACGAGCGGATCACGGGTGCCGTGGGAGCTGCTGTACGCGCCCACGAGCAGGACGACCCCGGCCACGGCGAGCGCCGCGCCCAGCCACAGGAGCCACCGCTCCGAGGTGGCGCCCTCGCGCCGCAGCTTCAGCCGCGACACCTCCTCCCGGAGCTCGTCCAGCCGGGTTCCTTCGAGCATGCCGCCTCCCGTGACTATCCGGCCGCGCCGGCGAGGTACGCCGACGCCAGCTCGTCGGCGATCTCGGCCGGCGACCCGACCCGCTGCACGCGTCCGTTGAGCATGATGGCAGCCCGGTCGGCGAGCGCCAGCACCTCGGCGGCGAACTGCTCGACGATCAGGATCGACACGCCCTCGTCCGCCGCCTGCCTCACGGCCTCGTAGAGCTCGTCGACGAGCACCGGCGCCAGCCCCATCGAGATCTCGTCGAGCAGCAGCAGCGCCGGATCCGTGCTGAGCACGCGAGCCACCGCAAGCATCTGCTGTTCGCCGCCCGAGAGGGTCCCGACCACCTGCGACCGCCGCTCGCGCAGCCGCGGGAAGCGCCCGAAGGCGCGCTCCTCGATGTCGGTGAAGCGCGTGCCGGCGTGGGTCGCCATGCGAAGGTGCTCGACGACGGTCAGGTTCGGGAAGACACCGCGGCCCTCGGGTACCGACCGCACACCCGCGCGGGCGAGCACGTCGGCGCCGACCCCGTTCACCCGCCGCCCGCAGAGCAGGAGGTCGCCGCCCGTCGGCACCAGGCGACCGGCGGCGACTTTCATCGTGGTCGACTTCCCCGCGCCGTTCGGGCCGAGCAGGGCGGTGACCTCGCGAGCCGGCACGGAGAGCGATACGCCGTGCAGCACCTCGATCGGCCCGTAGGCGGCGCGCACGTCCCGGAGCTCCAGCACCGGCGCAGCTTCGGGCGCCGGTGCTCGGACAGCCCGTGCAGGCGCGGACAGCCGGCGGTCGCCGAGGTATGCGGCGCGCACACCCTCGTCGGCCTGTACGTCAGCCGGTGTGCCCGTCGCGATCACCCGCCCGAGCTCGAGCACGTGGACTCGATCGGACGCGCCCATCACGAGGCTCATGTCGTGCTCCACCAGCAGCACGCCCAACCCCGATGCGGCCAGCTCGCGCAGGAGTTGCAGGAGTTGAGCCAGGCCGAGCGTCTCCACCTCGGTGAGGCCCGACGACGGCTCGTCGAGGAGGAGCAGCCGGGGACGCGTCGCCAGCGCGCGGGCCAGCTCGACCAGCCTCGTTCGTCCGGTGGGAAGGCGGTCGACGCGCACATCCGCCACCTCGGACAGCCCGACGCGTTCCACCGCCTCGCGCGCCACGGCCCGCGCGTCGAGGCGCTCGCGCGACCAGCCCCGCCGCATCTCGGCCGCCACCAGCACGTTCTCCGCCACCGAAAGTGTCCCGAACACCTCGAGCCGCTGGAACGTGCGCGCGATCCCGAGGCGCGACCGGGTGTGCGGCGCGGTGGCCGTGACGTCGGCGTCCTCCAGGAGCACGCGGCCCTCTCCCGGTGGCTGGAGCCCGGTGACGACGTCGAACAGCGTCGTCTTGCCGGCGCCGTTCGGGCCGATCAGCCCGGTGACCTCGCCGGCCGGCGCGTCGAGGGTGACCCCGGACAGCGCCCGCACGCCACCGAACCACACCGACACGTCTTCGACGCGCAGCAGCACCCCCTCCGACTTTTTCACGCTGGTCCACCGCCGGCGCGCTCCCCACGTACAAAAGTCGCAGAGGTCGCGCTCTCGAGGCCGAGGAACGCGTCGAGGAGGGCCACGTCGTCGGGCGTGAACGGGCGTGTGAGGCCGAGCTCGCCGACGTCGGCCGGCCGAGGCCGGTGCACGCGCTCGCGCACCTCCTCGGCCACGTCGGGCACCGTGCCGGTCGGATTCCGGCCCAGCCCGACCGCCGCGAGGCCGGGCCCCAGGATCTCGAGGGTGGTGAAGACCGACCAGTGGAACACGTCCTTCAGCACCGCGAACGCGACCGTGAGGAGCCCGCCCAGCAGCGCCCCGCCGACCGTGCTGATCCCGCCGACGACCGCGAGGAGGAGCACGGGCAGGCTCTGCAGCATCGTGAAGTCGGACGCGGTCACGACCACGCGGTACATGCCGAAGAGGGCACCGGCGAGCCCGGCGAGCGCGGCCGACAGCGCGAAGACCGCCACCTTCGTCGCCAGCAGGTTCACTCCCGTGGTGGCGCACGCCGCCGGGCTGTCGCGCATCGCGATGAGCCGCCGGCCGAGCGGCCCGCGCCGCAGCGCCATCAGGCCCATCCCCACGAGCGCGAAGGCCACCGTCACCACCATGAGGAACGCGCGCGGCGACTCGAGGCGCACACCGGCGAGCCGCAGCCGCTCGATTCGCACGGCGTTTCCGCCGCGCGTACCGGCGAACACCTCCGGCTGCGGGAAGAAGAGCAGCTCCATGATCAGGGCAAATGCCATCGTCGACAGCGCGAGATAGAGGCCATGGAGCCGCAGCGACGGGAGCGACACCAGCACCCCGAACGGCACCGCGAGGGCGACGGCGAACAGGATCCCCAGCGGCGACCCGCCGCCGACCTTCGACATGGCGAAGGCGCCGACGCCGACGAAGGCCATCTGGGCCAGCGACACCTGACCGGACCAGCCGGTGAGCGGCACGAGCGAAAGCATCACGAGCCCGGTGACGATTGCCAGCGTCAGCCGGTTCACGTTCACGGTTGACAGCATTGGTGACACCGCGGCCACGATCGCGACCAGCGCGAGAGCGCGAAGCACCGCCTGGCGCCCGGTGGGCACGCGTGGCGAACGCACGCGCATGATGCGGCCGAGCTGCACGCGTGCGTCGGGAAGCACCAGCAGCACGGCGAACAGGAAGACCGACGGCACGGCATGGCGCGCGTTGTTCCAGCGGCCGGCCAGGTCGAGGTAGCCGAGGGCATACGACGACAGCAGGCCGATGGCCAGGCCTCCCACGTAGGTCAGCGGCAGGTTGCGCAGCCGCCCGAGCACGGCCGCCGCGAAGGCGTCGATGACGAGCAGCGTGAGCTGACCGACGACGAGGCCGACCTCGGGCGCGAGCAGGATGCCGGCGATGGCCGCCATCGCCGAGCCGAGCGCCCACGCCGTCATCGACGATCGCGCCGGGCGGGCGCCGTGCAGCGCCGCCAGCTCGGGGTCGTCGACGACGGCCCGCATCGCGATGCCGGTGCGGGTGCGGTACAGGAGCAGGCGCAACACCACTGCAACCGCCAACGCGACCGCCACCGTGATGGCGCGGTGCCACGTGACGAACACGCCCCCGGGAGCATGGAAGCCGCCCTGCCCGAAGAACGGCTCGATGTTGCGTCCGGCGGGCTTCCAGATGGTTCCCGCCACACCCATGAGGGTGAGCATCAGCCCGACGGTGACCACGAGCTGGTTGACGAGCGGCACGCCGTGCAGACGCCGCACGACGACCCGCTCGATGGCCGCGCCCATCAGGGGCGCGGCCACGCCCACCACCGCCACGAGCGCCACCGGCGCCGGGAGGTGCCGGTTCACACGCAGCTCCCAGTAGAGGAACGCCATGAACATCCCGATCGCGCCATGGGCGAAGTTGAAGATGCCGGACGTGGTGTAGGTGAGCACCAGCCCGCTGGCCGCCACGGCGTAGATCGAGCCGATGGCGACGCCGACGATCGTGAGAGCGAGGAACGAGCTCAGCGACAGCGGCCGCCCCGCCCACGACTCCATCACCACGGCGACGACGAGCGCGATAACTCCGGCGGCCACTGCCACCTGCCGCCGCTTGCTGCTGACCACAGGACTACGTCCCGCCGGGTTGCACCACGTGGGTCGGCTGGAGGTTGGCCGGGTTGCAGTCGATCGTCCCGGGCGCGCTGGGGTGCACGCGCACGAACTTCCCGCTGCGCACCTGCAGCATCACGAAGCACCCCGGAGGCTTCCGCGCGCCGACGTCGGTGGCGCCGAAAACCCCGTCGCCCGTGAAGTCGTGGATGCCGCGGAGCGCCTCGAGAACGGCGCTCCGCTTCAAGCCGTTCGGACCCCCCGTCGCCACGATCTGCTTCACCGCCTGCTCGAGCAGCAGTCCGGCGCCGTAGGCGTTGATCCCGAACTCACCCTGCTCACCACCGGTGCGTCGCGTGTAGTCAACGTAGTCCTTGATCGCGCGAACCTTCGATGCCTCCTCGAACGGCATGTGGTAGATCCACACGTACTCACCCTCGACCGCGCTCCCGCCTTCGGTGAGCAGCGACGGCGTGTAGCACGCGATCACGCACACCCAAGCGTTCACGGTTTTGACGCCCTGGACCTGCGCCTCCTTCCGGAGCCGCACGGTGCTCGTGTAGTCGAGCCCGTCGTACACGAAGGTGGCGCCTCGGCTCTTGATGTCGAGCACTATCGGCGTGTAGTTCGCCTCGTCGCCGGCGACCTCGATCTCGTGCACCTTGCTCACGCCGATCTCGGTGGCTGCGTTCATGATCTCGAGCGACGACTCACGGGCGATCGGTTGGTTCGGGACGAGCCAGTAACCGGCGCAGCACCCCTTCACGTTGGCCAGGACCCACTTGAACTGGCCGACGACCTGTATCGCGGGGTTCGCCGGGTTGTCGGGATAGGTGTTCGGAGCGGTGCGGTGCTCGTTCGAGATGGGGTTCGACGGCAGATCGGGGATGCCGCACTTCACGAGGTCGTCGACCGCGTTGTCGAACACGGCGATCGTGCCGATGATGGCAAAGTCGCTCTGGCACGCCTTGATGACGGCGTTGCGGTACTCGTCGGGGCTCAGCTTCGAGTCGAGCTTGTCGACGACGACCTTGCGGCCCGCGAGTCCGCCCCTGTCGTTGACCTTGGCGGCCCATGCGGCCACGCCGTCGAACGCGGTCTTGAACAAGCCGGGGCGGATCGGGTTGTCGACGTCGGCAATGACCGCGATGCGCACCTCGGTCGGCGTGACGCCGACATCCGTTGCCTGCAGGTTCACGGCCGCGGTCGTCGTCGACCGGGCCGTCGACGCCGAGGTCGACAACGACTTGCCCCGCGACGAGCAGGCGCCCGCGACCACCGCGCCGGCCAGCAGGACGACCACCCACCGGTTCGGGCGCACGTCCCCTAGTGTGTCGCAACCCGAGACGAGGAGGTTGGGATGAACCGACGGGAGCTGGTCCAGGCCGTGGCGGCGCAGACGGGTCTCGAGACCAGGCAGGTGGACAACGCGCTGCGCGGGTTCACCGACGTCGTGACCACGGTCGTGTCCAAGGGCGAGCCGGTGGCCATCACCGGGTTCGCCAAGTTCGTCAAGGTCGATCGACCGGCGCGCATGGGCCGCAACCCGGGCACCGGCGAGGCCATCAAGATCAAAGCGTCCAAGAAGGCACGGATCACCCCGCTCAAGGGCTTCAAGGACGCGGTCCTCAACCCGAGCAAGGCGCCAAAGCTGAAGAAAGGGGTCCTGCCGGCGCGGTAGATCAGATCAGGCTCTGCGCTCGCTCGTTCGCTCGCCTACCGCTCGCTCATGAGGTGTGGATGCCGCCGTTGACCGGGATGGTCTGCCCCGTGACCCAGGCGGCTTCCTCCGACGCGAGGAACACCACCGCCGCCGCTACGTCGGCGGCGCGCCCGAGGCGCCCGATCGGGTAGGGGCGGGCGAGCCGCTCCTCGTCGACGCCCTCGCGCCAGATGGTGCCGAGCGACAGGCAGTTGACCGTCACCCCCGAACCGGCGACCTCACGCGCCAGGTTGCGGGAGAAGCCCACCGCGGCCGCCTTCCCCGCGCCGTACAGCGACAGGCCGATCCCGCTCCCCATCCGGCCCGCCTCCGACGAGATCGTCACCAGGCGACCCCACCCGCGATCGCACATCCCCGCGACCACCGCGTGGCAGCAGTGGAGCACGGCATAGAGGTTGAGCCGCAGGAGTGGCTCCCAGTCCTCGAGGGTCGTGTCGCGGAACTGGCGGAGCCGGATGCCCTCGGCGGGCAGGCCGGCGTTGTTCACGAGCACGTCGACCGGGCCCACCGTCCGCTCGATCTGGCCGACCATCGCGCTCACGGCGGTCAGGTCCGTGACGTCCGCGACCGCCGCCGTTGCGCTCGCGCCGGCCTCGACGAGCTCGTCGACCACCACGCCCGCACGCTCCGCGCTCAGGTCGTTCACCACAACGGTCGCGCCCTGCGCCGCGAGCGCATGCGCCACGCCGGCGCCCACCCCCTGCCCGGCTCCGGTGACGAGCGCCACGCGGCCGGTCAGGTCGAACGTCACCGTTGCAGCGTACGGTGAGCGCGTGCCGTTCGTCCTGATCGACAAACCACGTCCCCACGTGACGCTCGTCACGCTCAACCGGCCCGACCGCATGAATGCCATGGCCTTCGACGTGATGATCCCGTTCCGCGAGGCGCTCGAGTCGGTGAGCCGCGACAACGACACGCGCGTCGTCGTCCTCACCGGCGAGGGCCGCGCCTTCTGCGCGGGTGCCGACCTCGAGGACGCCGGCGTCGTGCCCGACATCGCCGGGCTGACCCGCCCCGCCATCGCCCGCCGGGCCATGGAGATCCTCGAAGACGTCATCCTGGCCGTGCGCAAGATGCACCAGCCGGTCATCGCGGCCGTCAACGGTGCCGCCATCGGCGGCGGCTTCTGCCTGAGCCTCGCCGCCGACATACGCATCGCGTCGGACGACGCCGTCTTCCGGGCGGCAGGCATCAACAACGGCCTCACGGCGAGCGAGCTCGGGATCAGCTACCTGCTTCCGCGCGCCATCGGTGCATCGCGCGCCTTCGAGATCATGCTCTCGGGTCGCGACGTCGGCGGCGCCGAGGCTGCGCAGATCGGCCTGGTATCGGCGACCGTGCCGGGTGACCAGCTCCTCGAGCGCTGCTACGCCCTCGCCGAACGCATCATCGGCTTCAGCCAGGTCGGCGTCGAGCTCACCAAGCGACTGCTGTGGGCGGGTCTCGACGCCGGCAGCCTGCAGACCCACATCGACCATGAGGGCCACGCTCAGCTCTACGTGCGTCTCACCACCGAGAACTTCGAGGAAGCGGTGCGGGCGCGGCGCGAGCAGCGCGCCCCCCACTATCGCGATTGACCACGCCGCCGCCCGATCTGGCGCCCGCGGTCCTCGATGTCCTTCGTCGGCACACCGGCAACCCCGAGCTGCAGTACGCCGAGCCGCCCGTGCGCGTCTCCGGCGGGTTCTGGGCCGACATCCTCGCGGTTCGTCTCGAGGGCGCACCTCCGGAGCTCGACCGCGACCTGATCGTTCGCGTGATGCCGGAGGACGAGGCCGCCCGACGCGAGATCGTCGTGCACACCCAGGTGGCGGCCCAGGGCTTCCCGGCTCCGGCCGTGCGGCTCACGGGTGACGCCACCGCCGGTCTCGGCCGTCCGTTCATCGTGATGGACCGGGCGCCGGGGCGCCCGCTGATCCCCGAGCTCGGAGCGGCGTCGCTGCTCGCCCACATCCCCTCCATCGTGCGCATGCCGGTGCGGCTGGCCCGCGTCGCGGCTCGCCTCCACGCCCTCGATCCCGCGCCCCTGC
>VAXF01000057.1 GCA_005888395.1 Actinomycetota bacterium
GAGCGGCTGTGTCGTCGGTGTGGACATGACGCCCGAGATGCTGACGAAGTCTCGGCAGACGGCAGATGTGCTGGGGCTCGGCCAGGTCGAGTTCCGCGACGGTCTGGCCGAGTCGATCCCGGTCGACGACGGCTGGGCCGACGCGGTCATCTCCAACGGCGTCATCAACCTGTGCCCGGACAAGAAGGCCGTCTTCGAGGAGATCCGCCGGATCCTCAAGCCGGGTGGATGGCTGCAGTTCGCCGACATCGCCAATGGGCGACCGGTGCCGCCGGAGGCGCTGCGCGACATCGACTTGTGGACCGGCTGAATCGCCGGCGGGCTGCCCCGTGCGGGCTGGCAGAAGATGCTCGAAGACACCGGGCTCACCGACGTTGTGATCGGCGACCCGGTGGACACCTTCGGCGGCGCCACCGGCGAGGAGAAGGCGCGAGCCTTCGAGGTGTACGGCTACGCGTTCCTGGCTCACCGACCCTGACCAACGACAGACAGCGAGATGATGAACGCGTGACCGAGCATCCCATTGCCAACACCGAGCAGGCCGAGGCGTGGAACAGCGAGGAGGGCCAGCACTGGGCTGCCCACCAAGACCGCTACGACGCCATGAGCGGTGCGTTCACCGAGCACCTGCTCGGCGCGGCCGCCATCACGGAGACCGACACCGTGCTCGACATCGGCTGCGGTAACGGCCAAACCACCCGTCTCGCTGCCCGGCGAGCGAGCCGCGGCCGTGCCGTCGGTCTCGACCTGTCAGCTCCCATGCTCGAGCGGGCCGCAGCGACGGCCGCCGGCGAGGGCATTGCGAATGTGACCTTCGAGCAGGGTGACGCCCAGGTGCAGCCGCTCCCGTCTTCAGCCTTCGATGTGGCCATCAGTCGCTTCGGCGTGATGTTCTTCGCCGACCCCGTGGCCGCCTTCGCCAACGTCGGCACCGCCATCCGTCCGGGCGGACGGCTGGCGTTCGTGTGTTGGCAGGACCTGGCCCGCAACGAATGGCTCATGGTGCCGGCGGGCGCCGCCCTCGCGTTCGTCGAGCTCCCCGACCTCGGCGGGCCGGGTGCTCCCGGCCCGTTCTCGCTGGCTGAACCGGACCGTATCGAAGTGATCCTCGGTGACGCGGGGTTCGCGGACGTCCACGTCGACTCGGTCGATGCGCCAATGCGGCTCGGAGCCGACGCTGCCGACGCGGTCGAGTTCTTGCGCGGCACCGGGATGGCCCGAGCGTTGCTCGCCAAGGCGGACCCACCCACGGTGGCTCGCGCCCTGGACGCCGTCGGTGAGGCGCTGCGACCCCATGAGCAGGCCGACGGCCTGTACTTGACTGGCACCGCGTGGCTGGTGACCGCCGCCCGCCCCTAGCCGGGTCCCTCAGTAGCTGAAGGTGGCGACGGCGTCGTCGCCGATCCACTCCCACAGCTGCACGCTGCCGCCCAGCTCCGCGTTCGCCACGAGCGAGCCGGCGTCGAGCTGCTTGGTGCTGAAACAGATCGGGCACACGAGCAGGCGACCGTCTGCTGCCGCGTATCGAGCCATGAGGTCGGGGATGCTCGGACAACCGTCGCACGCAGTGCCGACGGCGGTGCCGGTGAGCGCCAACCGGACGGCTTCCTTGGTGACGAACATGAGGGTCGACCGACCCGACTCGGCGGCGCCGACCGCGACCAGCAACGCCACGGTCACCTTCTCGGCGTCCTCGAGCCCGGTGGCGAGACTGATGGCTGCCTTGTTGCTCATTGCTCGGCCTTCGGCGGTCGTGGGTCGCCCTCGGGCTGGAACCCCGAGCACAGGAGATCGATGGCGTCGATGCGCTCGCCCGCCCGCAGGTAGGCCTGTTGCTCGATGACGTGCCAGGCGTCGTCGCCCCACGGCGTCGGGCGGAGGCGGAGTCGCCAGGCGACGTGCAGCCGGCCGCCGATCTCGCCGACGGTACCGTCGAGGACCTCGAACTCCTCGGCGCCGCCGAACCAGCTTCGGATGTTCTCGACGATCTGCGTCGCGCCCTGGCATTCGGTAAGCCCGGGCGGAAGTAGCGCCCGCATCGTGGCCGCGGGTTCGAAGCAGTCGGACATGCCGGCGAAGTCGCGGGCGGCCAGTGCCTCGAGGAGAAGGCCGCCGACCGACCATCTCGTGGTCGTGGTCGCCGTGCTGTCGGTCAACGGGGACTGAAGCGCATCATTCATGGAGCCGTTGTACGGCGCAGCCGCCCGGTGCCGCATCGGGTGCGCGCCCTATTTCGGGGCGTCAGTCGACGGCTTCGCCCACGGCTATCAGCCCGTGCCGCATCGCGAACATCGCGGCCGCGCCGCGGCTTCTCACCCCGAGCTTGGCGTACACGTGCTCGAGGTGGGCGCTGACGGTCTTGGCGGAGATGGTCAGCTCGTGCGCGATGGCCTTCTTGGTCAGCCCGCGGCAGAAGAGCACGAGTACCTCGACCTCGCGGGCGCTGAGCCCGCCTGGGTGGCCCGCCGGCCCGCGCAGGCGATGCCCGGCCGTGTCCAACACCACCCGCACCGCGTCGCCGTCCAGGCGCCCCTCGGTTACCTCGGTGGCGAGCACGCGGCGGGCCTCGTCCGGCGCCAGCGCGGCCCGGTGAGGTCGCGGCTCGAGCAGCGCGTGGTACACGTCGGCCGCGGCGATGATCCGGGCGCTCATCGGGAGCCCGTCGGCTCCGAGGCCCGACGGGTACCCCGATCCGTCCATCCGTTCGTGGTGCAGCGCAGCGAGTTGCCCGATCGCGGCGAGCGCCGGGGGTTTCGAGAACGTCCGCGCGGTGAGATAGGGGTGGGTGCGGATCCGCTCACGCTCGGCCTCGGTCAAACGCCCGGGCTTGGCCAAGATCCCGGCGGACACGCCGATGGTGCCGACGTCGTGCACGAGGGCGGCTCGACGTACCAGCACGACGTCGTCGTTCGGCAGCCCGACCGAAGTGGCCGCGGCCGACGCTAGCTGCGCGACCCCTCGTGAGTGTCCGAGGGTGAACGGCGACTTCACATCCGCGTAGTCGGCGAAGGCTTCCAGCGCCATGTCGAGCTCCTCGCCGTGAAGCTCACGCCCCAACGCGCGGTGCCCGCCGATCAGGGTGTCCCAGCCGTCGACCTCGTCGAGAGAGCCGAGCAGCTCGCCGGCATTCGCGCAGAAGCGGTCGACCAGCTCGGGATCGAACTCTGTGCCCCGCCGCGATTGGAGCATCTCGACCGCCGCGTCCACCCCGCCGATCCGATGCAATGCCTCGACGTCGTTCGCCACGTGAACGATCCGCATGATGCGGGCGATCTCGCCGCCCGCCAACCGGGCTGGCGAGCCCTTGCCGTCCCAACGCTCGAACGCCTGCTGCAGCGGGTCGCGCACCTCGGGTCCGAGTCCGAGGCGGAGCGACAGGTCGCCTGAGGTCTCACAGTGCGAGGCCATCGAGCGCTCGACCTCCTTCGACCCACCGGCCAGGAAGCGACCGATCATCGTGAGCCGCCGGACCGGGGAGCTTCCGCTGGCGACATGGCCGATCATGAACCGCATCATGGGCAGCCCGGTCAGGTCGACCAGGTAGCTGTCGGCTCGCAGGGCCATGTCGTCGCCGAACCACTTGCCCATCTCGTGCGCGTCAGCGACACACCCAACCCACGCGAGCAGCGACACGTAGAAGATCGCGGCCCGCTCGTCGTCGGACAAGCCTTCGAGCTCCGCCATCCGCAGCGCGATGACCGTCTGGCGGATGATGTGCTGCTGCGGCTGGCCCAGCCCGAGATCGGTCGCCAGCGACAGAGCGGCCACCAGCTCAGCCAGCCGAACCCCGTCTTGCGCGTTGGTCACGTCCCCAGCCTACGAAGGTGCTCGACGGCGATGAGCGCTTCCCGGTGCATTCCCGGCAAACGGGCAGGCGATCCGACTGGTCGGGAGTGGTGACGAGCGAGTACTACTCGACCCGAATGACGACCTTCGGCGAGGCGGGCTACCGGGTCCAGGAGGGCGTGCTCGACGCCGGCGAGGTCGAGGAGCTGCGCGACGTCGTGGAGGAAGTGGCGACGCGCGTCGCGGCGCGAGCCGTGCGCGCCGGCGCCGGCCCGCAACGGGAGCTGGCTGACGGGCACCGCATCCAGTTCTCGTCGAAGACCGCGATCCAGTGGGAATGGGCCGACGGGAGCAAGCAGATCCGCCTGCTGGAACCCGTCGACCATCTCCATCCCCGGATCGACGCCCTGCTCGCCGACCCGCGCCTCACCGGTCCGGCGGCCGAGGCGCTCGGGGTGGGTGAGGTCGCGCCGTTCACGTCGAAGCTCAACCTGAAACGGGCGAGGGAAGGCAGCCCGTTCCCCTGGCACCAGGACTACCCGTACTGGTACGTCGCTGTCGGCCGCGACGCAGCGGACGTCGTCACCGCCATCGTGTTCCTCGACGACGCCACCGCCGAGAACGGCGCCGTGCGGGTGCTGCCCGGTTCGCAGCGGCTCGGTCCGGCGCGCCGAGACCCGAACGACCCGACCCGGTTCCTGGCGGATCCGGCCGCGCTCGAGTCGTCGTCCGAGGTCGTCGTCGAGGTGCCCGCCGGCTCGGTGCTGTGGTTCGGTTCCTACCTCGTGCATCGCTCGTCGCCGAACACCAGCGGCGGGCACCGCCGCGCGTTGCTCCCGTCGTGGCAGCCGGCGGGCCGTCCCCGCCTCCATGACATGCCGTACCGGCCTGAGCTGGTGGAGGAGCTGCCGTGACGCGCGACGTGCTCGCCGGGGCGGAACGCCATCCGTGGAACGTGGCCTTCGAGTTCGCGCTGCCGTCAGGTCCGCCGCGCACCCTGACCGCCGACCAGGTGGCGGCGTACGCGCGCGACGGCTACGTCACGGTCGACGAGCTGGTCGCTCCGGCTGATCTCGGAGAGCTCGTCGCGGAGCTCGACGAGTACGAGGCCCGTGTGGACCGCTTCCTCGCTCGTCAGGACGGCGGGCGCGTCAACATCGCCGAGCAGGGTGCGATCACCTTCAGCATCCACGCCGTTCTGCAATCCGACGCGGCGAGGGCGACGGCACGCCATCCCACGATCGTCGGCATCGCCGCCGACCTCCTCGGCCCCGACGTCAA
>VAXF01000058.1 GCA_005888395.1 Actinomycetota bacterium
AACGTTCCGAGGTCGCCCTGCACGATCATGTCGAGGTTGCGGTAGCGGCCCTCGAAGTCGAGGCCGTAACCGAGGAGGTAGGCGTCGCCCACGTCGAAGCCGCGGAAGCGCACCGAGGTCGGCACGATTCGTCGCACGGCCCGGTCGAGCAGCACGCACGCCTCCAGCGAGCGCGGTTCGCGGCGCGCGAGCTCGCCCAGCAGGTACGTCAGCGTCAGGCCCGTGTCAACGATGTCCTCGACCAGGACCACGTCGCGTCCGCACACGTCGATGTCGAGGTCCTTCAGCAACCGCACGCGCCCGGTGCCGGCCGCGTACGACGAGATGGCGAGGAAGTCGACGAGCGGGTCGATGCTCATGGCGCGCACCAGGTCGGCGAGGAACGGGACGCTGCCCTTGAGGACTGCTACGAGTACGACGCCGTCGTCATACGCGGCGGACAGCTCGCTCGCCAGTCTCCTCACCCCCGCGCGGAGCTCGTCCGCGGGGATGAGGACGTTCACTCGAGATAACCGCGCAGCGCGAGGCGGAGCATCGCCCGCCGGAGCCCTTCACCCAACCGGCTCAGCTCTTCGATCGTCTCGAGCGCCTGCTGACGCGACTCGGGGTTGCGCTGCTTCAGCATCGGCAGCACCAGCTGCTCGAAGAACCCGGCCTCGCGCTCGGCTGCGGTGCGGTACATGCGGAGGTGACGCGGCTCGACACCGAACTTCATGCAACCCGCGGCGAGGCTGGCGACGAGCAGCGCGTCTTCGTCGTAGTACGGCATGCCTCCGACGGAGCGACCTGCGGCCACCAGCCCGAACCGCTCGAGTTGCGCCAGCTCGTCGGCCTGCAGGCCACTGGCCCGGCACAGCTCCTCGCCGGTCATGCTGGCGCCCGACGGCGCCCGCCCGAGCCCCGCGCCGGCCACGACCGGCGAGCGCGACGCACCACCTTCGACGCGCACCGCCTCCTCGGCGCCCTCGCTCCCGGGCTCGGCGCCCAGCTTGCCCTTGATCACCTTGAGGGGAAGGAAGTGCTCGCGCTGCTGGCGCAGGATCCAGCGCAGGCGCTCCACGTCGGCGTCGTAGAACTTCCGGTAACCCGACGCCGTGCGCTCGGGATCGAGCAGGCCCTGGCTCTCGAGGAACCGGATCTTCGAGATCGTGATGTCGGGGAACTCCTCCTTCAGGAGGTTCAGCACCTCGCCGATCGAGAGGAAGGCGCGATCTGCCATCACCCGCGGCTACTCCTCTCCCCCACCGGTGAAGTACACGAGCTTGAACTTCCCGATCTGCACCTCGTCGCCGTTCTGGAGGGGAGCGTCCTCTTCGATGCGCTGCCGGTTGACGTATGTGCCGTTGAGCGATCCGACGTCGCGCACTACGTAGCCCTGGCCCTTCTGGGCGATTTCGGCATGCCGGCGCGAGACCGTGATGTCGTCGAGGAAGATGTCGCTTTCGGGATGGCGGCCCGCCTTGGTGATCGCCTTGTCGAGCGCGAACTTCGACCCCGCGTTCGGGCCCCGCTTGACCACCAGCATGCCGGCGCCGGGCGCCAACTCCTCGAAGGTGACGCTGAGCTCTTCGTCGGACTCCCCCGCCGACTCGACCGGTATGAAAGTGATGGTCGTCTCCTCGCCACCTGACGTCAGCGCCGCCCCGCAGGACGAGCAGAAGTTCGATCCCGCCGGGTTGCGGTGCCCGCACTGGTTGCAGAACACGTCGGCCACGCTATTGGGTCATTCGGCGATGAGCTTCCGGTAGGCATCGGCGTCGAGCAGCGAGCCGAACGCGTTCTCGTCGGCGGGCTCGATGGCACAGATCCAGCCCTCCCCGTACGGATCCTCGTTCAGCCGCTGCGGCACGTCGGTGAGCTCGCTGTTGGCCTCCACGACGGTGCCGGTCACGGGCGCGTAGACGTCGGAGACCGACTTCGTCGACTCGACCTCACCGAAGGACCCGCCCGCCGTCACCTGCGCCCCTACCTCCGGCAGCTGGACGAAGACGACGTCGCCGAGCGCGTCCTGGGCGTAGTCGGTGATGCCGACGCGCACGCGCCCGTCCTCGAGGCGCGCCCATTCGTGATCCGCGGTGTACCGGAGGTCGTCGGGGACGTTCACTAGGCCGCAGACGCTACCGGAGCAGCTGACGGATCTGCCGGGCGTACTCCTGGGCGAGGTTGCGGACCTCGGCATCGCTCGGGCCTTCGGCCCAGATGTGGGTGACGGGCTCCTCGGGGTCGGGCAGCACCAACGCCCAACCGTCGTCGTGGAGCACCTTGACCCCGTCGACCGTGATCAGCTCGCGCCCGGCCGCAGCCTCGACGATCGATCGCATGACGAGGCCCTTCTGCTCCCATGGCGTGACCACGCTCTCGTGGGCGAAGTGGATGCGGTCGAAGCCGGCGACGATCTTGGAGAGGCGCAGCCCGGTGCGAGCGAGCAGCTCGAGCGTGTTGACGAACGTGGCGGTGGCGTCGTAGGCGGGGATGAAGGCGGGAAAGATGAACCCGCCCTCTTGGCTTGCGGCCAGCGCGACCGCGCCGGAGCCGGCCACCTCCATCAGATGCGACGTCGAGAGCTTCGTCCACACGATCTCGGCCCCGGCCTCGGCCACGATGCGCTCCGCCTGCCGGCTGACCGACACGGGCAGCGCGACGCGCGCCTTTTCGGTGGTGGACGTGACCAGGACGAGGAGCGCGAACAGGGCCTCGTCGTTCGACAAGATCCGGGCCTCGTCGTCGATCAGCGAGATCCGCTCGCCGTCGGGATCGATCACGGCACCCAGGTGGGCCCCCGACATGCGCACGAGGTCGGACACGTAAGCGCACTGGGTGTCCCAGTCGAAGGCGGCGGCGCCGGCCGTCGCCGCGTACGGGTTCACGCTCAGGACGTCGGCGCCGAGCTTCGACAGGACGTTGGGCATCACGAACGATGTCGAGCCGTAGCCGTAGTCGACGACGACCTTGAAGCCGGCCGTGCGGATCGCGTCGGCGTCGATCGTGGCCATCAACGCGTTCGAGTAGTACTCGAGGGCTCGCGGCGGGAAGGCGATGTCGCCGATGTCTGCCGCGAACGCCCGCCGGAAATCCTCGCGATGGAAGAGCCGCTCGATCTTGCGCTGCGCGGCCTCGGCGATGTCGATGCCCTTCTCGTCGAAGAACCGGATCACCACCGATTGCGGATCGCCCGGAACCAGGCGCACGGTGATGCCGCCCTGGGCCCGCCCGGATCGCACCTGGAACCGTGTGGCCGGGATCGGCGCTACCTCCAGGTCGTCGGCGTTGACCCCGGCGGCGTTGAGGCCGGCCTGCACCGCACGCTTGAGGGCGCGCGCGGCACGGCTCGAATCGCGCGACGTCGTGACCGTGGCGCCCTTCTTGAGGGTGGTCGCATAGGCCATCGCAACGCGCACCGCGAGCTCGGGGCTGATGTCGACGTTGGCCAGCCCGGCGATGCCGAGCCGCCCGAAGAGGCTCCGTGCACCGCGCGACTCCCAGACGATCGAGGAATTGATCACTGCGCTCGGCTCGACGGTCTTGAAGGGGTACACCTTGACGCCCGGGTTGAGCACCGCGTGCTCGCCCACGAAGCACTCCTCGCCGAGAACCACGCCCTCGTCGGCGCGTGCGCCTCGCCGCAGGTCCGACGAGCGGCCGATCACGCTGCCGCGCAGGCGCACGCCCTCGCCGAGATAGGCGTTGTCCAACACGATGGTGCGCTCGAGGTAGGCCTCTGACCGCACCATGACGTTGGCCCCGAGCACCGTGTAGGCCCCGAGGTGGGCGCCGGCCTCCACTCGCGAGTAGTCGCCGATGATGGCGGGGCCTTCGACGCGGGCGTCGGGGCTCACCTCCGTCCCCTCGCCCAGCCACACGCCCTCCGAAAGACGGAACCCGGGAACGTCGACGTCGACCTTGCGGTCGAGCACGTCCTGGTGGGCGCGCATGTAGGCGTCGAGGTTTCCGACGTCCTCCCAGTAGCCGTCTGCGACGAACCCGTAGAGCGGCTCTTGCTCCGCGAGCAGCTGCGGGAACACGTCGGCCGAGAAGTCGACCACGCCCTCGCCGATGTAGTCGAAGATCTCTGGTTCGAGGACGTAGATACCGGTGTTCACCGTGTCGCTGAACACCTCGCCCCACGTCGGCTTCTCGAGGAAGCGCTCGACGCTGCCGTCGGGCCGGGTGATCACGATGCCGAACTCGAGCGGGTTGTCCATCGCCTTCAGGGCGATGGTGGCCAGCGCTCCGCGCTCCTGGTGGAAGCGGACCACGGCAGAGAGGTCGATATCGGTGAGCACGTCGCCCGAGATCACGAGGAACGCCTCGTCGAGCTCGTCGCGCGCGTTGCGCACCGAGCCGGCGGTGCCCAGGGGCGTCTCCTCGGTGGCGTAGACCATGCGCACGCCGAACTCGGACCCGTCACCGAAGTAGGTGCGGATGGCGTGGGGCATGAAGGCCACGGTCACGACGATGTCGTCGAAGCCGTGCTCCTTCAGCAGCCGCACGATGTGCTCCATCATCGGCCGGTTGGCCAGCGAGATCATCGGCTTGGGCTGGTTCGACGTGAGCGGTCGGAGGCGGGTGCCCTCGCCCCCGGCCATGATGACCGCCTTCATCTCGAGCTCGACCCTACCGCCGAGGATGCCGCGCCCCGGGCCAGCCGTCCCTCGGCGAGCGCCCGGCGGGCGAGCGGCACGTACGTCACCGCCGCGTACCACGCGATGACCAACCCCGGCACGACGAACAACCATGCGAGCACCCGCGCCTCGTGACGCCAGAACACGTGGGCGCGGCTCAGCAGGAACAACGGGTAGGCGACCATCATCGCGAGCGTCCCGGCCTTCCCGGCCCACTGCACGTCGATGCGCCGCGCGCCGAGCGCGGCGAGCACCAGCACCGCCACCGAGATGCCCACCTCTCGGACGATCGTCGCCCACCCGATCCAGGCCGGCACCGCGCCGTCGACGAGGATGGCGATCACGCCGACCGCGAGGAGCACCCGGTCGGCGGCCGGGTCGAGCACCTTCCCCACCGTGGACACCTGGTTCCAGTGCCTGGCGACGTAGCCGTCGACCCAGTCGGTCGCGCCGAGTGCGCCCAGCAGATAGGCCGCGGCGCCGCGGTCGTGCCGGCCGAACAGGAGCCAGAGGAACAGCGGGACGCACAGGAGCCGTACCAGCGACAGCACGTTCGGAAGGGTGAGGACGCGACCCTCATCGGCGGCCTCGGTCTCGGGCACGCAAGAATCCTACGGCCGTGAAGGCCCAGCAGCCCCCTAGTCGGCCGCGAAGCCTTTCTCGCGCGCGATCTCCTGCAGCTTCACGTCGACGTCTCGAAAGTCCATCTTCGCCAGAAAGTGGTCGACGTACGCGCTGGTGTCGGCTTGGGCGGCGACGTCGAACGCCGAGAACACGATGACGGTGCACTCTGGACGTATCTCCTTGAGGTGCTGCGCCAGCTCCTCGCCGTCCATGCCCGGCATGACGTAGTCGATGATGGCGAGATCGGGCACGATCTCGCGCGCGATCCGGAGCGCGGCAGCACCGTTCGTCGCCTTCCCGATCACCTCCCAGCTCGGCGAGCTGCTCAACACCGCCTCCAGCAGGAGCAGGATGTCGGCCTCGTCGTCGACGAGCAGCAGCCGAAGCCGCCGCGCCTGCAGCGGGCCCATGCAACCTTCTCGGCGCGATTCGCCGAATGCTGGAGAAGGGACGGCCGCACGAGAGACGGAAGTCGCTTTTACCGGAAGCTAATGGGCGTGATGACCGAATCCTGTGGAGCCGACGAACCTCCCTCGTTGACGACCACGACACACGTGGAATGGACCGCGTCGCACATCCCCGAGCCGATCGCACCGGCATGGACGGTGAACGCGGCGCTGCCCGTCCCCCCGGCGCCCGCGGCCACGAACAGCGCGGCCCGGGCGAGGTCGCAGTCACCCGCCCCGGTGGGTGGGTTCCGCGAGCACTCCACGATGTTCAGCAACGTTCCGCGACCGAAGCCCTGCCACGCAACGGTGACCTTCTCGCCGTCGGTGAGCCCGTCGTGAGGAGACACCGAGGCGGTGCGCGTGCCAACGGGTGCCGACGTCGGGGGCAGGCGCACGGGGACACCGGCCCGCGTGACCAGGTCGAGGCGGGCGTTCCCGGCCTTTCGAAGGTCGGCCGCCAGGCGCTGCAGGGCGCCGGTGTCGGCCCGTAGGTAACGGTCGAAGAAGTCGAGGGCGGCGCGTGCGCCCGTGGCGCCCGCCGGGGCGCCGTGGTCGCCGCCGCGGATGCTGACGAGACCCTTCGGCGGCAGCGCGTTCGCGAACGCCTCGACGCCCGCGCGATATGGCACCGCCGGATCGCGATCACCGTGGATCACGAGCAGGGGTGGGTTGCTCGCCGGGTCGTACCGCCCACCCGGGAAGTCGAGCTGGTCGCCGGCCATGACGACCGCGGCCCGTACCCGCCGATCGCGACAGCACGTGTTGGCGACCAGGCCGAGCGTCGTCACGCCGCCGAGCGAGTGGCCGGCGGCTCCGACCCGCTGTGGATCGACGAGGTCGCGCAGTGGCCCGGTGCCGCGCGCCAGCCCGATCACGCCGTCGATGACGAAGCTCATGTCGGCGGGCTGCGCCACGTAGTCCCCCGCATCCGGGCCACCGAGCGCCTCGGCCCGTGACCCGGGGAACGCGGGTGCGGCCACGACGTACCCGGCCCTGGCCCACGAGCGCAGGAAGGCCGTGGGCGAAGACGACCAACGGAACCCGGCCTCGAGGCCGCGGCCGCGCCGGGTACCAGATCGTCGTCTCGAGGCGGCGACCGGGACGCACCCCATCGCCCGCGGCCGCGGGGGTCGACCGGGTCTGGTCCACGAATACCACGGTCTCGACGCCGACCCCGTAGGCCGGCTGGGCCCGTCTCGACGACGATGTCGTGCACGCGGCCAGGTCGAGACTCAGCAAGGCGACGAGGGCAACGAGCCCGACCGCGTCTCGTGACCTCATCCGGGCACCCTACGGGGGCACGCGCTGGCCCGCGGGGCCGCGATGGGGTAGACGAAAGGTGTGGCGGACGACGCAGGCGACTCCCCGTTCGCGAAGACACGCCGGCGAGTGGCCGAGGAGCTCCTGGCCGCCGCCGCCAGGCACGCCGTCATCTCCGACGAGCTCTACGACCTCGAGAAGCTACGGGAAGAGCGGCCGCTGGCCGCCAAGGAGCTCGCCCGCCTCGAGCAGCTCCGGGCCGAGAAGCTGTTGTGCCGGCTGCGCCATCGACGGGCCCACGCCCGGCTGGTGCGCCTGACCGCGTCGTCGCTGCGCGGTCTCTGAGCTTTCCGTCGCTCAGGCGGTGGTTTCGTCCCGGTGAGCCTCGCGGTGCGCTTCCGTGTGCGCCGTGCTCTCGTCCGCCTCGAGCCCGACGGCGAGCTTGAGCTCCTGGATGTCGCGGTGCAGATCGTGCTCGTCGGCAAAGCACGTCATCAGGTCGGCGAGACCATCGGCGATGGCGTTGAGCTTGTGCTGCGTGGCTTGGTCGTTGCGTGTCTGGCTGTTCTGCAGCAGGGCCACCATCAGGAACGTGACGATGGTGGTTGCGGTGTTGATGAGCAGCTGCCAGGTGTCGAACTTCAGGAAAGCGATCGTGGGTGCCCACACCACGATCAGCAGGAGGCAGAAGGCGAAGAACGGCGCGCGGCTGACCACCATCGAGGACTCGCCGGCAAACCGGTCGAAGACGGTCGTGTCCCCGGCGACGTCGCTCGGCATCTCGGCCGGACGAGGCACGCACACGATGTACCCACACCCGGCTGCCCGTATCGTCTGCGGCTTGCTGAGCGTCACTCCCCGGCGGTTCCCACCGAGTCGTTTTGGGTACCCCTGGTAAGGCACCAAACGAATGAAGGAGACCCACTGATTCGACTTCGCCGTCGACGTCAACACGAGAGGCTTCAACCTGCACACCATCGGCGCCATCCTGATGATCGTTGGGGTCATCGGCATGCTTCTCTCGCTCGTCTTCTGGAGCAGCTGGGGTGGCTTCGGCGGTGGTGGCCCCTACGTCACCGGTGGCCGGCGGCGCCGGGTTGTCTTAGACGACTACCTGTAGCCGGACGAGGTCCGAGCCACGCCGGTACGCGACTACTCGGCGCAACTCCCACACGTGCCGAGTAGATCGAGCCGGTGGGCCTCGGCGCGGAACCCGGTTCGCGTCCTGAGCCTCCCGACGGCGTCGGCGAGCGTCTGCTCGACCCGTCGCGGAGGCTCGAAGTCCTCGACCGCGCCGCAGCTGACGCACACCAGATGATGGTGATGACCGGTGAGGTCCTCGGCCACCTCGAACCGAGCGAGCTCGTCGGTGCCCAGCACCCGGCGGACGACACCGGCCTGCTCGAGCACCGCCAGGTTGCGGTAGGTCGTGCTCTGCGGCAGCTCGCGCCGCGAGGCCACGAGCTCCGCGGTGGTCACCGGGCGGCCCGCCTCCACGAGCGCTTCCACGAGCACGCGCCGGCCCGAGGTGTAGCGCTGATCCACGCGTCGCAACCGCGCGGTGGCCACGGCGTGCAGGTCTTCGCCCACGGCGAACAGCATACCGGCCGACCCCCGAGATTGTAATAGGAACCGTTCTCGTTCTAGGATCGTCGGTGTGCGAGGGCTCCGGGGTCGCTCACTCGGTCTGGCGTGCGCGGGAATCGCGACGGTCACGAGTGTCGTCGGGACGTCGTGCTCGTCGACGCGCTCGACGTCGACCACCGCCGGCGCCCGGTTGGAGGTCGTCGCCGCGGAGAACACGTGGGGCAGCATCGCGGCGCAGCTCGGAGGCGACCGCGCCCGCGTGCGCAGCCTCATCACCAATCCGCACACGGACCCGCACGATTACGAGCCCACGCCGGCCGACGGCCGGGCCGTCGCCGGCGCCCGTTACGTCATCGTCAACGGTGTCGGCTATGACGCGTGGGCATCCAAGATGGTCGATGCGAACCCTCGGCCCGGTCGGAGGGTCCTCGATGTGGGCGCCCTCGTCGGCGTCAAAGCGGGCGCAAACCCTCACCGCTGGTACTCACCACCCGACGTGCACGCGGTCGTCGAGCGCATCACCTCCGACTACAAGCGGCTCGACGCTGCCGACGCCGCCTACTTCGACCGCAAGAAGACAGCCTTCGACACCGCGCTTGCCGGCTACACGTCGCTGATCGCGGACATCAGGAGCCGCTACGCGAGAACACCGGTCGGCGCGTCGGAGAGCATCGTCTCGCCCCTTGCCGAAGCGCTGGATCTCGACCTCCGCACCCCTGCGGCGTTCCTGGCCGCCATCAGCGAGGGCAGCGAGCCGACCGCCGCGGACAAGACGACCGTCGACGCGCAGATCAGGACCCGCCAGATCAAGGTCTACGTGTTCAACAGCCAGAACGCGACGCCGGACGTCAGGGCGCAGGTCGACGCGGCACGGGCGGCCGGGATCCCGGTCGTCGCCGTCACCGAGACGCTGACGCCGGCGAACGCCTCCTTCCAGAGCTGGCAGGTGACCCAGCTGAGGGCGTTGCAGGCCGCACTGGCCACAGGCACGCGTCGGTGAGAGAGGCCGCGCGCGACGCGATCCACGCGCGGGGCGCGGCCGTCGCGCTCGGTGGCCGCACCGTGTGGCAGGGCCTCGACCTCGCCGTCGGCCAGGGCGAGTTCGTGGCGGTGCTGGGCCCGAACGGCGTCGGCAAGTCGACGCTCGTCAAGGCCATCCTCGGCCTGGTGCCACTGTCGGCGGGTGCGCTCTCCGTGCTGGGCGGCCGGCCCGGAGAGCACAACGCAGGCATCGGCTACCTCCCCCAGCGCCGGGCGTTCGACGCGGGCCTTCGCGTGCGCGGCGTCGACGTCGTGCGCCTTGGTCTCGACGGTGACCGCTGGGGCGTGCCGCTCCCCGGCCGCACGCGCCGCCGGCGCGATGCCGATGCGCGCGTCGCCGACGTCGTCAACCTGGTCGATGCGACGGCCTATGCGAAGCGTCCGATCGGCGAGATATCCGGCGGTGAGCAACAGCGGCTGCTCATCGCCCAGGCCCTCGTGCGCCGGCCGCGGCTGCTCCTGCTCGACGAGCCGCTCGACAGCCTCGACCTTCCCAACCAGGCGGCGGTGGCGGCACTCGTCTCGCGCATCTGCCACGACGAGGGCGTCACGGTCGTGATGGTGGCGCACGACGTCAACCCGATCCTCCCTTACGTCGACGACGTCGTGTATCTCGGTCCCGGGGGTGCGGTGGCGGGTGCGCCCAAGCAGGTCATCACCTCGGCGACGCTCACACGTCTGTTCGGAACACCCATCGAGGTGCTCCAGGCCTCCGACGGGCGCCTCGTTGTCGTCGGGCAGCCGGAGCCACCGGCGTACCACGCCGACCGCCACGAGCACCCGTGATGGTCGTAGTGGCCGATGCTGGAGCGCGGCTGACCTGGAACCTCGTGACCGACACGCGCCAGCTGTTCGCCTTCCACTTCATGGTCAACGCCTTCCGCGCCGGCACCGTCGTCGCTGTCGCCGCCGGGGCGATCGGCTGGTTCATGGTGCTGCGCCGCCAGGCCTTCGCCGGCCACACCCTCGCCCTGGTGGGCTTCCCCGGCGCGGCCGGCGCGACCTGGCTCGGGATCGGTGCCGCGTGGGGGTTCTTCGGGTTCTGCTCGATCGCGGCGCTCTCGATCGCGGCGCTCCCCCACCGCGACGCGCGGGGCTACAGCGAGCAATCCGCGGGAATCGGCGTCATACAGGCGTTCGCGCTGGCGTGCGGCTTCCTGTTCGTGAGCCTCTATCGCGGCTTCCTCAACGGCGTCAACGCACTCCTGTTCGGCAGCTTTCTCGGCATCACCGACGGCCAGGTGCTCGTGCTCCTCGTGGTCGGCGCGGTCGCGCTCGCCGTGCTCGTCGTCGCCGGTCGGCCCCTGCTGTTCGCTTCGGTCGACCCGGGCATTGCCGAGGCCCGAGGCGTGCCCGTACGGGTGCTGTCGCTGGTGTTCCTGCTGCTGCTCGGTCTCACCGTCGCTGAGGTCAGCCAGATCACGGGCACGCTGCTGGTGTTCGCCCTCCTCGTCATGCCGGCGGCCGCCGCCCAGGCGCTCACCGCGCGGCCCGCGTCGAGCCTTGCCCTCACCGTGGCGATTTCGCTCGTCGTCACCTGGGCCGGTCTCGGCGCGGCCTACTACTCGCCCTATCCCATCGGGTTCTTCGTCACCAGCTTCGCCTTCGCCGTGTACGCAGCCGCCACCGCGACCGCCGCGGTTCGCCGCGCGCCCGGCCCGAACATCGCGCCCGCACCGTGACCGTGCTTGCCGTCGCACGCACCGCCGGGCTCGGGCACATGCTCGCCCACCCGTTCATGCGCAACGCGTTCATGGCCGGCACCGCGATCGCCGTAGCCGCCGGGCTGA
>VAXF01000022.1 GCA_005888395.1 Actinomycetota bacterium
TCACGCACAGCAGCGCCAGCCGCAGGTTCTCGCCGAACAACGACGAGAGCCCGCCGACCACGACGTAGCCGAGCGCCGACACGAGCTGCACGATGTTGGTCACCGACGCCGCCTGGGGACGGAGCGACGACGGCGTGACGTCCATGAGCAGCGCGTACTGCGGACCGGTTGTGACGGCGCCGAGGGTCGTGCCGAGGAACAGGAACGGTACGGCGACCGGCAGCGACCGCGTGCTGAACGCGAGGACGTAGCCGACGCCCGCGCCGGCGAAGCCGATGGCGCTCACCCAGACACGCGCTCGCAGGACGCCACGCTTCAGGAGACGGTCGGCGACGAACCCGCCGCCGAGGATCCCGATGAACGCGCCGCTGCCCACGATCGGCGCAAGGCCCGCGACCTGGGTGCCGCTCAGGTCGAACGTGCGCTTGAAGTACGGCGTCCCCCAGAACACCGTTCTGCATGATCTGGGTCAGCCCGACGCCGAAGGCGACGACGCGCCACGACCGGAGCCGGAAGATCTGCTTGACGACCTCCCATTTGGTCGTCGTGGTCGGGTCGATGATGCCTGGCATCTCCTCGAGAGCGTCGAGGTCGACCCGTTCCTCGATCAGCGCGGTGACGAGGTTCTCGTCGGCTTCCTCGAGGACGGCCGCCTCCGGCGAGAGGGCGGCGAGCGTCTCGCGGAAGGCGGCGTCCTGCTCACCCCGCGGTGGCTCGCGGCGGCTCCACATCAGCAGCGCGCCGACGATGCCGATCGGCACCCACACCAGCAGTCCCCATCGCCAGCCGAAGCGGTCGACGAGCACGCCCGCGCTGATGATCCCGAAGAACGCGCCGACGCTCGCCCCCGCGTTGAAGATCCCGACCTTGCTCGCCCGCTGCTCGACCGGCCAGTAGTCGGAGATGAGCGGCAGCGCGGCGGGATCGGTGGCCTCCGTGACGCTCATCAGCACCCGCAGGAAGAAGAAGATGGCGAAGGTCGGGGCGAGGCCCTGGAGGCCCATCAGTAGCGCCCACGCCGCGAACATGCAGGCGAGCACGCGCGTGCGGGCGTAGCGGGCGCACAGGAGCGCGATCGGGATCGAGCCGATCGCGCCGCCGAGGCCGGTCGAGAACGACACCGTGCCGAGGGTGAAGTCGCTGACATGGAAGGCGTGCTTCAGGCTCTCGGTCGCCTGGGAGAAGCTCTGGAACTCGCCGTTCTGAAGCCCGTTGGCAAAGCACAGGGCAACCATCGTGAGGCTGCCGTAGGTGACGGCGCGTTTGACGCCGCTGTCCACCCCGTCACTCACCGCCGCAGACACTAGAGGCGCGTGTCGCGATCGGGTACCTCAGCCGCGGCGCGCGCGTACGCCTTGAATCGCGTCAAGGCTTCGACATCCCATGTGTGCCCGTGGGTCCGTCGCTGCTCGGGGCTGACGGGTGCCGACGAGCGGTAGCAATCGAGCGCGTCGTGGATGACCTCGTGCTGCTCGACGGGCAGCCGGGCGAGCGCCCATTCTGCGGCCTCCTCCTTGCTCGGCACACTCCCCGGCCCTTCGCTGCGCACCTGGAGAACTCGACACGCGCTGAGGACGCAATAGAAGGGCGACTCGAGAATGTTGTCGCCAGAAGTGATCCAGTCGAGGTCGTCGAGGATCGACGCGAGGAACGCCTCGTGGGGGACCGGTTCGAACGCGTCGGCGGCGGCCGGGCCATGGAGTGAGATGCCGCGCCCCCGGGCGAGCGTGACGTGCGCGGCGAGATCGGGGTCGGCGCCGGCCGGCCCGGCGCCACCCGCACGGACCTCCGCCGCCCAGCGCTCGGAGAAGTGGACCTCGTAGGGCAGCGGGTGCACGAATTGGCGCGCATGGCGGGCCTGGACGATCGAGACCTCGATCCCGCCGGTGGTGGGCCGCCGGTCGAACGCATCGAGGAAGACGCGAGCGGATCCGCGCCGCAAGCGCTCCGGGAGCGGTTCGTCGACGACGACGAGAAGGTCGAGGTCGCTCTTCGGCCGGTAGTAGCCGCCTGTCGCCAGGGACCCGTGCAGGTAGACGCCGGCGATCCGCTCGTCGAGGAGGTCGCGGAGCTCGGCGAGTGTCCCTTCGACCCACTCCCGCACGTCGGTGTCGGCATCGGCCCAGCACTGAGCTCGGCCGGGCGAATGATCGACGGCGGCGCGGGCTACGTCTACGGCACCCAGGTGGGGTAGTAGTTCTCCGCGCCGACCTTCTTCACGTCTTCGATCCAGCTCGAGTCGTAGGCGTCGGTGTGGCCCTGACGCACCGGGTCCTCGAAGTTCCACGCCTGGCGCCGGTAGGTCCAGTTGTCGGGCTGCAGGCGGTGCGCCTCGCGCCAGTGGGGGATGGCGGCGGCGTGGTCACCGGCGCGATGGAGGTGCTGGCCGAGCTCGAAGTGGGCAGCGGCGGTCGCCTCGTCCCCCGATCGCGGCTGCGACCGGCGGATCACCTCGTCGGCGCTCAGCGCGTACCGGCTCGCGGCGCCGTTGGCCACCCAATCGAGCAGCGCCTCCTTGTAGGCCGCGGGGTCGGTCTTGATCTTCTTGGCCTCGCCCAGCATGTCGGCGATGTCGGGCGGGAGCGTGGTGAGGTCGATCTTCTCGAAGGACTCGAGCACCGGGTTGCGGCCGGGGAAGGCGGGCTCGGCCGGTCGCACGATCATGCCGTCCTCGTCGATCCAGAGCCCGTTCGGCACGTTCACCACGCCGAAGAGCTCGTCGACGACGTGGGCCTGGTCGAGCAGCGACGGGTGCTGCGCGTTGGCCGCGTCGACGAACGGCTTCGCTGCCTCTTCACCAGCGGTGTCGAGCGCGACGGTGACGACCTCGAGACCCTGCGGGTGGAGCTCCTCTCGCAGCGCCTGCCAGACCGGCAGGTCGAAGCGGCATCCTCACCAGGACGCCCAGGCGAGCAGCATCACCTTCTGGCCGCGCAGCGACGACAGCTTGAAGAGCCCACCCGTGCGGAGGTCGGGCAGCTCGAGCTCCGGCGCCGCGGCGGTGGCGAGGGCACGGCCGGTCGGGACGGTTGCGGGGCCGAGCGCCCACAGGTTGTGCTCCTCGTCGTCGATCAGCGGCATCCCCAGGTGCTCGGCGAGTACGTGTGTGTCGACGGTGCCGTCGGGGGCGCGGGCGGTCTCCGGGAGTGACACGCAGACCTCGCCGCGGCATGCGCCCTCGGATTTCACGGCCCAGCCGGTTCCGTGCTCGAGCTCGGCAGGGTCGACGGTCAGCTCGGTGAGGATCACGGCAAGATGCTAGGCAGGCCGTAGGACCACACGCCGAACGCCTGCGGGGGCTGGCCGCTGAACGTCGTGCCTGCGCCGTAGAAGATGTTCGGGCCGACGACGGCAACGGCCGACGACGGCGCCGCCCCGTCGGGTGCGTGCCACAGCGGCGTGCCCGTTGCCGCGTCGTAGGCGGCCTCCGCGAACGACGTGGTCGACGGGGCGAACACCACGCCGTTGGCGTACGTCACCGCCGCATACGTGGGTGTCTCGAGCGGCTGGTGCCACAGGATGCGGCCGGTGGCGATGTCGATCGCGTGCAGCGAGGACAGACGCGCCGGATCGTTGGTGAGGGTGCCGTCGGGCTGCACCTCACCCGCGGTCGGTCCCTTGCCCTCGAACGGAAGTGGGACGGCGGAGCCTGCGAACATCGTCGCGGTGATCGGACTTGTCACCCCGACGGCATCGCTGCCGATGAACCCGCCGATTGCGCCCGCAGCTCGGGGACCGGTCTGCCCCGGCTGGCCCAGCTGCGTGTCCCGGAGGTTCGTGCCTGTCGGGCCGTCCAGGACGAACACGTGGCCGGACTTCCCGGCCGCGAGGACGACCGATGGGTGCACGACGCCGGTGACGTCGGTCACCGGCAGGGGCGACACGATGGGCGTGGCGCCGAAGTCGTCGTCGAAGTCGTCGCGGCCGTCGCCGAAGTGCCACGCGAACGCGCCGGTATCGGCGCGCACGGCCTCGATGCCTTCGCCGGCCGTCGCGACGTATGACGCGGTGTTGCAGTTGCCGAGACCGAACACGACCAGGCCGTCGGCGTCGTCGACCGCGGGCGAGCTCCAGATGTCGCCGCATGCATGGCCGGTGACCGTCGGCGAGAGGGTGGTGCTGACGGAGCGGTCTTCGGGGTTGAACTTCCAGAGGAGGTCGCCGGTGGCGGCATTGATCGCGAGGAGCCCGGTGGCGTGTTGCGTCGACGACTCGTTCACGTCCGTGCCCACGTAGACGACCCCGTTGTGCACGACGGGCGAGGACTCCACCTCCATCCGGCTGGTGGGCGCGCTCGGATCTGTGTCGACCGCCCAGACGGGGGAGCCACTGGCGGCGTCGAGCGCCCATACGGTGCCGCCACCACCGAAGTAGACGGTGCCGTTCTCGTGTGCGGCCGACGACAGGATGCCTAAGTACGGCGTCTTGTGCTGGTCGTCGTGGATCGTGTTGTCCCTGATGTTGAACTGCCAGGCCACGGTGCCCGTGGTCGCAGTGATGGCGTAGAAGATCCCGGCGTTGTCGCCGACGAACACCGTGTCGCCGACCACGATGGGCGAGGCGGTGACACCGCCTTTGGTGGGGGCGAACCACCGCGGGGCGAGTGTGGCTGCGTTCTGCGGACCGATGGCGTCGCAGCCGGCCGCGGCTGCGCCCGTGCGCGACGTGTCGTGCTGGTACATCGGCCAGTCGCAGGAGCTCGACGCGCCGCGCGCGAACTGCCCGGCGCCAACCCACGTCACTGATGCAGCCAACAGGACGACAAACGACCCCCGGGCGACCCGCGCACGCATGGTTGCTCCAGTACGCCGCTATGGGCGAAATGTCCTGCCTCGGCAGGCGAGAATGTCGGGATCAACGTCTTGCGTCTCCACACCGTCGAGGGGTTCGTCGTGTTCGATCTCGACGACTGCCCGATGAACGCCGGCGGCACCCGTCTGGCGCCGGACGTCACCGAGCGCGAGGGCGCGCTGCTGGCGAGGGCGATGACCTACAAGTTCGCGGTGCTCCACGCCGAGGTCGGCGGCGCCAAGGGCTGCGTACGAGGCGGGCCCGAGGAGCACGACGACCTCATGCTGCGCTACTGCGACGAGATCCGCCCGCTCGTCGAGTCGGCTCGGTTCCTGACAGGTCCCGACATGGGAACGTCGGAAGCCGACTTCGCACCGCTCCGGCCGCCCGCGGCGCGGGACGCGGTCGTGACAGCGATCGTCGACGGCGTTCCCTTCGAGGACCTGCTGACGGGGTTCGGGGTGGCGGTGGCGGCCGAGGCGACGGTGGGCTCACTCGACGGGCGCACCGTTGCCCTCGAAGGCTTCGGCAAGGTGGGGGGCGGCGTCGCGCGCGAGGTGGTTCGGCGCGGCGGGCGCGTCGTGGCCGTGTCGACCGTTCACGGCTGCGTCGTTGATCCGGCGGGGCTCGACGTCGAGCTGCTCTGGGGCCTGCGGGCCGAGCACGGTGACCGTTTCCTCGATCACCTCGGCCGCGACGTGCGCCCGGCGGAGCAGCTCTTCGACGTCGAGGCCGACGTGCTCGTGCCGGGAGCCCGCACCGGTGTGATCGACCGGGCCCGGGCCGAGAGCCTCGCCGTTCGCGCTGTCGTCCCCGCCGCCAACGTTCCGTACGCGGCCGGCGCGCCCGAGCTGCTGCAGGCGCGCGGCATTCGCGCCCAGGCCGACTTCGTGGCCAACGCCGGCGCGGTCATCGGCTACCGCTCGCCGGTGGGGTCGACCCCGGCGCAGGTGCTGGCCAACGTCGAGCGACGCGTCGTCGCACTCGTCGACGAGGCCTTCATCGATCCACGCGGCCCCTTCGCCGGCGCCTGCGCGGCCGCCGCCCGCTTCTTCTCGACCTGGAGAGAGGACCCGATCCCGCCCCCGCCGCTGGCGTGAATCTCGACGAGAACGAGATGCCGGTCGGATATCGACCGAAAGCTCGTCCTCACACGGCGGTGGCGACCGTGAGGGGGCCGAGGGGGAGCACGCAGACCCTCCTGTCGCGGCCGGCGGCGGACGCGACCGCGTCGCTCACGTCGGCCACGGGCTCGAGGTGCGCGGCGCGCACTTCGTCGTCGGTGAGGCCCTCGGCGTGCAGCTGCACGCGTGCCTGCCCGAGCACACGACCGAGCACCTGCGCCTGCCAGCGGTCGAGCCCAGGAGGCCCGTCGGCGCGTGCGAGCGCGTCGGGGGAGCCGGCGGCGGCGAGGATGCGGCCGAACTCGCCCTCGGCGGGCACGCCGTCGACGCACGCCGCCGCCATCACGATCGTGCCGCCGGCGCGCACCACCCGCTCGGCCGCGGCCATGCCCTTCACCGCCTGGTAGAGGTTGCGGTCGAGCGGGTGGCCACTGTTGGTCGACAGCACCACGTCGAAGCGGCCCGGCACGCGCTGCACCGAGGTGCGTTCGACGAACGCACACGCGTCGCGGTGGGCGTTTGCGAACACCGCGGTCACACCGCGGTCGTCGTTGATGGCGACGTCGAGCTCGAGGTGGGCCGGCGCGAGCGCCGCCGCGGCCCGCACGAAGTCGTGTACGGGGTTGCCGTCGAGCACCGTCCAGGTGGCGCGCGGATCGGCGATTCGG
This sequence comes from Actinomycetota bacterium, assembly GCA_005888395.1. Classification (GTDB taxonomy): domain Bacteria; phylum Actinomycetota; class Acidimicrobiia; order Acidimicrobiales; family AC-25; genus AC-25. The sequence goes on from VAXF01000022.1 coordinate 6,584, forward strand.
GCAGGGCTGTGGCACTCGAGGATGGTCTCGAGGGCGGCGACGCCCGGGCACACGCCCTTGGGCCCGCCGCTGAATCCCGCAAAGAAGTGGGGCTCGACGAACCCGGTCACGATGCGTACGTCCGCGTCCACCCACGCGCGCTCGAGCAGCACAGGCACGCCGTCGACGTCGCCGACGTGGACGTGATCGCCGCTCGTGGCCACGTGGTTGCGGATCTCGTACCGGCCGGCGACGGCGGGCCCGACCAGCTCGGCGAGCTCGGCCGCGGTTGCGGCGCGGTGGGTGCCGGTGCCGCACATGAGGACGACCTCGTCGGGCCCGCAGCCGCGCCGTTCGAGCTCGGCCAGCAGCGGGGGGAGGACGGTTCTGTTCGGCATCGGCCGGGTGATGTCGGGGAACACGACGGCCACCCGCGCGCTCGGGCGGACGGCGTCGTCGAGCGGCGCGCGCACGGCGGCGGCGATCGCGCCGGCCTCGTCGGCCAGCACCGGCAGATTGGTCGGCGTCACGACCACGGCGTCGTCGGGGACGTGCGCCAGCAGCCCATCGCGGCCGTAGGCGAGGGTCACCTCCATTCGTCGCTCCACTCGTCGAGGCCGAGGTCGAGCACGCCGGTGGCGGCGCGGTCCGACAACGGTCGCAGCTCGCGGTAGCGCTTGACCAGGGTCGGGTTGACGCGTTCGAGCTCGAGCGGCGGGCCGGTGGCCGCGGCCGCGACGAGAGCTGCGCCGGCCGACCCGGCTTCGCCCGACCGGCGGAGCACGACCGGCAGCCCGCTGACCGCGGCCAGCAGGTCGATCCACAGATGGCTCGCGACGCCGCCACCGGCCGCGGCGAGGGCGACGAAGCCCGCGGTGTCGGCCGACAGGCGCTCGAGGCTGCGGGCGACGTCGAAGGCGACCGCCTCGTAGAACGCGCGCGCCAGGTCGCCCGGCCCGTGGGCGCCGGTGAGCCCGAGGAACGCGGCGCGGGCACCCGGGCGCCACCACGGCGCACGGGCGCCGTGGAGCCAGGGGAGGGCGACCACGCCCCGGGCGCCGGGCGGGCTGGCCGCGGCCGCGTCCGTGAGGCCGTGGAGGTCGCGGCCGGTGACGTTGCACAGCCAGCCGATGGCGGCGCCGCTGGCCGACAGCCCGGCTTCGAGCAGGTGCCCTCCGAGGGCGCCGCGCGAGATCGAGATGCTCGCCGGCGGCGGGACGGGGACAGTGTCCACCGGCACCGACACGTTGGTGGTCGTGCCCCAGGACACCATCGGGACTGCGGCGGACGCGCCGGTGCCGAGCACCTCGCATGCGCGGTCACCGGCGCCGAGCACCACCGGTGTGCCGGAGGGGAGCGCGAGCTGGTCGGCGGCCTCGCCGCGCAGCCCGCCCGCGATCGCGGTCGGGTCGCGCACGGGGGGCAGCAGGTGCTCGACGGCGGCGGCCGTCTCCTTCACGATCTCGCCGTCGAGGCTGTAGAAGCCCGTTCGCGACGCGAGCGTGACGTCGGTGGCGATCTCACCCGTCATGCGCGCGGCGACGAGATCACGCGGCGCCAGCACCCAGCGGGCGCGACGCAGGCGTGACGGCTCGTGGGCGGCGAGCCAGAGGGCCTTGGCCGCGGTGCACCCGGCGTCGACGACGACGCCGGTCTGCCGACGCAGCGTCTCGACATCGCCGGCCTGCTCGGCCAGCGCGATGGCCTCGTCACCGGCGCGGCGGTCCGACCACAGGATGCCGCGCCCCAGCGCGTGCAGGTTCGCGTCGACCGGCACGAACGTCTCGCGCGCGGCGGAGAACCCGACGGCGCTGACCGCCGCCCAACGTGTGGGGTCGGCGTCGCGCGCGTGCGCGCAGGCGGCGACGACCGAGGTCCACCAGTCTTCCGGGTCTTGCTCGGCCCATCCCGGCTGTGGGTGCAGCGTGCTGACCTCGGCGCGGCCCATGGCCACGGCGCCGGCGTCGGACCACACGATGGCCTTGGTGGCGCTGCTGCCGAGGTCGAGCGTCAGGAGCACCGCGCCAGTCAAGCGCGGGCGAGCGTGAGATGATTCGCCATAGCCACGCCCGACACCCCAGAGGCGGGCCCGCCGTCAGAGAGCAGGCCGCCGGTCGGTCTCGCCGTGGGAGCGGGGGCAGGTGCGCTGACCATGGTCGCGCTGTGCTTCGCCAACGGGCTCCAGGGCGGCATGAGCCTGACCTACGCGCAGTCGACGGAGGTCCTGAAGCACGCCTTCCACATCAACGACGCCGCAGTCGGCGTGGTGCCGGCCGGGGTCTCCATCGCGGGCAACCTGGGGGCGGTCCCGATCGCTGCCCTCTGTGCGCGGCACCGGCGGACCGCGGTGCTCGCCGGGATGTTCGTCGTGTGGGGGGTTCTCGTCGCTCTCGCCGGCCTCTCGCCCGCCAGCGTCTTCGGCGTCGCCGCGATCGGGTTCGTCCTGTTCGCGATCTTCCGGATCGCCTCCTCCGTTCTGGAGGCCACAGACCCCGCGGCCTACCCGCTCATCGCGGACTGGTGGCCGGTCGAGCAGCGCGCGCAGAAGGTGAGCATCTTCAACACGCTCTCCGGTGTGGGCGCGTTCTTCGGCTTGATCGTCGCGGGTCTGCTCGTCGACCACGGCGCCTGGCGCTGGGCCTTCGTCCTCTGGCTCCCGCTCGCCTTGGTGGGCGCGGTCCTGATCAACCGGCGCCAGGAGCCACCGCGTGGGGCGCAGGACGCCGCGTACAGCAAGCGCCTCGAGGGGGAGACGACCGGATCGGAGCACGAGCGCGTCGTGGAGATCGTCGAACACGAAGCTCCCGCGGTCGCCGCGGTGCTCTCCGGCGAGATCGGCGAGGGTCGATGGGGCGTGATCCGGGCCGTGGTGCGCCTCCGCAGCTGGCGGCGGGCGGCCATCGGCCTGGCCGCAGCCGGGCTGATGGGAAACGGGCTCATGAACTGGGGCCTCGCCTACTTCAAGCGCACGTTCCACCTGAGCGGGACGGAGGCCGCAGGGCTGGCACCCGTGCTCGGCGCCGTCGCCGTCGCCGGCGTCTTCGGGGGTGGGTTCCTGGCCGACTGGCTGCTGGGGCGCGGGATGCTGCGGGCGCGTCTCTACGTGACGGCGTTCGGGCTCGGGAGCGCGGGCGTGTTCTCGATCCTGGCCTTCTCCACGACGCGCCTGGTTGTCGCCGCGCCGCTTCTGAGCATCAGCGCGGGCCTCGCCGCGTTGCCGATGGGACCGCAGTACGCGCTGCTGATGGACGTCACGCCCGCACCCCTGCGCTCCCAGGCGGCGGCTGCGCTCAACGTCCTGCTCGCAACCGGCGCGCTCGGCACCCTGCTCGTGGGCGTGATCTCGAGCCTGCTCGGCGAGAACCTCCGCCTTGCTCTGCTGTGCGTCAGCCCGTTCTACGTGGTGGGTGCCGTGTTCGTGTTCGCGGCCCGCACGACCTACCTCGAGGACGTCGCGCTGGTCGTGGCGGAGGCGAGGACGCACGGGCCGGCCGGCTAGGTGTGCAGCGCCTCCCGCCAGTCCTGCTGGATGAGCCAGCAGTCGCCCGCGCTGCCTCCGTCGGCATGCAGCGGGCATTTCCCGTCGCCGTTGACGTGCTCCTGCACGACGCGGAACTGGTGCGGCCCCGACCGCCGCGTGCCGCTGTAGGAGTAGTCGGGCGCGAACTGGCCCGCGAAGTGGGTGAGACCCATCATGGCCTTGTCGAAGTTCGCCTGTGTGAGCTGGCTTGCAGGGACGGCCCGGGCCGCCGCCGCGAAGAGCTGGATGTCGGTGCACCAGATCATCGCCGTCCCGGTGGTCTCGATGTAGCCATCCCATAACGGGTTCTGCTTGGCCCAGGCCGCGCCGCTGTACTTCTTGAAGTCCTGCCAGCACTTGGTGCCGAATGGGTCATAACCCTGGGGGAGCGGCTTGTTGCAGTCGCAGTTGCCGAGGTCGAAGAAGGTCGGGTTGACGGTGTTGTCGAGCTCGCTCGCGTACGGGCCTCCGACCGACGGGTCGATGAGGCCGATCGCGGCCTCGTCTCCGAACTCGTAGTCGGAGAGCAGCCAGTGGAACAGTGCCTGCCCCGGCGGGCTCTCCTGCTCCTTCGCCGCCTGAACGAGGTACACGAGGTCGGTGTAGGGCAGCAGCGGCAGGATCGTGTTGATGCCCTCGAGCTTGAAGCGGGTGACGATGTCGCGCGCCTGAGCCTGGGCCGTGGCCGAGTCGGCCAGGTCGAAGTGCATCGACTCGGTGTCGGTCGCCTTGAGCCCTGCGTTGGCCAGGTCCTTGTTGAGGTACTTGGCCGCGAGGATGTCGCCGGTTCGGTCGGCGGCGACCACGCCGAACTTCTGCGACGGTGACAGCGTGTGCCGTGAGACCGAGAACGCGACCAGGTTGTCGAGCACGGTGGCGGCGTCGACGCCGGTCCACCACAGGTTGGGGTTGCCCCGGCTGGTGAAGTCCGACACCGTCGTCCAGGTGCTGATCAGCGGGGTGTGGTTCTCCTGAGTGATGCAGAGTTGGGCGTCGTCGTGCCAGGCGGCGGCGTCGACGACGGCGAACACCTTCTGGTCCTGGGTCCACTTGATGCATAACGCGCGCATGCTGGCCTCATCGAGCGGGTTGAAGCCGACGATCTCGGGATCGATCTTGCGCCCGTTGATGCCACCCGCGTCGTTGATGGCGCTGACGGCGGCCTTGATCGACAGCTGGTCGTCCTCGCTCGTGCCGTAGAGGCCCACCGCCTGACCCAGCGGGCCGAGGTTGGGCCAGGGAAAGACGACCTTGATCGTGCCGGCGGTGACCCCGTGGCCGAGGTTGGCCAGTCCGCTGGCGCTCCCGCCGGTGCCGCTCGTGCCACCGGAGCCGCCTCCCGATCTGGTCGTCGCTCCCGTTCGCGTCGACCCCGACCGAGTCGCGCCCGACGACCCCGCACCGGATGAAGCAGCGCCGCCCGTGCCGCTCGTGCCGGCCTGGCTCGCGCCGGGCGCGACACCGGAGGGGGTTGTGTCGCCCGTACCGCCGGCGCCGGGCCGGCCCGCGCTGACCTTCGCCGTGGACGAGGATCCGGAGCCGGCCACGCCGACTCCGGCGACATCCGCGACGAGCAACGCGACCACGAGCGCGGCCAGAACCTGCACGTTTCGCGGCTGCTGCTCGCGGAAGAGCCGCCACCAGCGACGGAGCCGGACGGAAAGCGCAGGTGAGGACACGAGCGGGCGAATTATGACAGCAACGTCAGGCGACCGGTCGGCGAGCGCGTCCCGACCGGGCCAGGGCCTCCTCGCTCGCCCCGAGGTATGCGTCCCGGGCCGCGGGGTCGGCCAGCACCGTCGCCGTCGGACCGGCGCTGACGACGCGTCCGGCCTCCATGACAACCAGGGAATCGGACACCGACACCGTCAGGGGAACGTCGTGCTCGACGATCACGATGGTCGTGCCGGTGAGGTCCCGCAGGGCGCGGATGAGCGGTCCGAACGCCTCGGCCTCGCGTTGGGCGATCCCCGCGGTGGGCTCGTCGAGCAGCAGCAGCGAGGTCGACCACTCGCCGCGTGCCCGTGGAGAGCTGGTCGATCCGCCGGTGGCGGAACGGCTCGAGCCCGAACGCATCGAGTACCTCGTCGACGGTCTGGCGCTTGTCGTTCTCGGCCCGGCGAGCGGCTGGGAGTCGCAGCGTCGAGGAGAGGACGCCGAGCGGGCGCCGGGCGTCCTCGGCGACCATGAGCGTGTCCTCGACCGTGAGCTCGGGGTACAGGCGGCAGTCCTGGAACGACCGCACGACCCCGAGCGCCGCTCGATCCTCGGGCAGGTAGTCGACGAGATCCACACCGTCGAGATGCACGAGGCCCGACGCGGGCCGCAGCAGGCCGGACACCGCGTCGAGCAACGTCGTCTTGCCGGAGCCGTTGGGCCCGAGGATGCCGACGGTCGAGCCGGGCTGGATGCTGAGGTCGACCCCGTTGACGGCCAGCAGACCGCCGAAGGCCACCACCAGGTCGTAGACCTCCAGGCCGGCGGGCGTTCTCGGCAGCTCCGTTTCCCCGCCACGCGGGCGCGTCGCGTCGCGGACCGGTTGGACGGCCGGCGCCGTCATCCGCGCCGGACCAGCCGAACGGTCCTGGAGGCCGGCGGACACGGCATCGCCGGGCAGGAAGAGGATGAAGATCGTGAGGCCGACGCCGCTGGTGATGAACTGCACCGTGGGACCCGACCCGAAGGCCGCGGGGATGCCGACGAGGTACAGCGCGCCGAGCACGGCACCCTCGATCGAGCCGAGCCCGCCGATGATCACCATGGCGACGACCAGGATCGACTGCGACGGGTCGAACGTCGACGCCTTGAAGCGTTCGGTGACGAGCGCGAAGCACACACCGGCGACCCCGGCCAGGAACCCCGAAAGGGCGAAGGCCATCAGCTTGGCCCGCACCACCCGCACTCCCGTCGCCGCCGCCCCCACCTCGTTGTCACGCACGGCGAGGAGATCGCGCGCGACCCCATGGTCGCGCCACACTCGTGCGACCAGGAGGGTGAGCGCCAGCACGCCGAGGACGAAGTAGTACATCGTGTGCTGGGGCCCGAGGTCGACACCGAGGAGGCGCGGCCGGCGTATCAGCGTGGAGGCCGGGTCGGGCAGGCCGGTGCACGCGTGCCACCCGAAGAGCGGTATGCGCGCGCACGGTGTCGCGAGCACCGCGACCTGCATGAGAAGCGCGAGTCCGAGTGTCGTGACCGCGAGGTAGAGGCCCCTGATGCGCAACGCCGGGAGCCCCACCACGATCGCCACCGCCGCGCTGATCAGCCCGGCCAACGGAAGGAGCAGCACCAGGTTGACGTGGTCGACGAGGCGGGCCGTCACCACGGCCCCGATCGCGACCAGGGCGAAGTGGCCCAGCGACAGCTGACCGGCCCAGCCGGTGAGGATCGTGAGCGACACGGCGATGACCGCGAACACGAAGATCCGGGAGACGAGAAACGCGCGGCTGTTGTCGAGCACGGCGGGAAGGACGAGCGCGAGGATGCCCGCGCCGACGAGAGCACCCCGTCGAAGGCGTTCGCGCGCTGCGTTGCCCGTGACCCGGATGACACTCGAGCCGAACGACCACGCCGAGCGCTCCTCGGCCCGCGAGCCTTTGCGCAGCGCCCGCACCCGCAGCAGCAGGGCGATGAGCAGCACGACGAACATCGCGACCTCGACGGTGGACGCCTGCCGCACGTTCCAGACCAGCACGCTCTCGAGCACACCGAGCCCGATCCCGGCGAGGAACGCCACCACGAAGCTCGTCATCGCGCCGATCAGCGCCGCGGCCAGGGCCCGGAGCAGGAGCTCGGGGCCGAGTGCCTGGCTGAAGGCGTTGGCCCGGCCAGGTGAGGCCAGGATCGCGGTGACGGCGGAGAGGAGTCCGGCCAGCATCCACGCGAGTGTCGAGGTGCGCTTGATCCAGATGCCGGCCAGGCGCGCCGACTCGCCGTTCTCGGCCATCGCCCGCATCGCCAGCCCGTACGCGGAGCGGATGAAGAAGATCGCGAAGGCGGCGACGACGATCGGCGCGACGATCAGCGTGAAGGTGTCACCCGGAAGGAAGCGCTCGCCTCCCACGGTGAAGTGCGCGTGGATCGGCACCGGGTACGACCCGAAGAGATGCTTGGGTCGCACGAACGGGAGCAGCGTGGCGACGAACAGGATCTGTTCGAGGCCGATGGTCGCCACCATCACGAGCAGCCGGGGGCGGTCGAAGAGGCGACGCAGGGCCAGCTCCGACAGGCCGCCCACGCCGGCGCCGACGGCCAGGCAGAGCACGAGGGCGGGCCAGTAGGAGATGTGGTAGTCGTTCACCAGCTTGGCCAGGAGCACCGCGGCCACCACGCCCAGCTCGCCGTGGGCGAAGTTGAGGACCCGGCTCGTCCGGTAGACGAGGACGAGGCCGAGGGCGAGAAGGCCGTAGTTGAGGCCGAGTATGAGGCCCTGCACGAGCGTGGCCGCCGGCACGGAGATCGTCCCGATCACCGCGCCCCCAGGAACACCGGGCGGAGCAGGTCGTCACGCGCCAAGAGCTCGGACGTCGCACCGTCGAAGCGCACCTCGCCCCGCTCCAGGAACAGCCCGTGCGGCGCAAGGGTGAGCGCGAGGTTCACGCTCTGCTCGACCAGGAGCACTGTGGCGCCTTCGTCGTTCACCCGCCGGACGATGGCGAGCAGGCCCTCGACGACCTTGGGCGCGAGCCCGAGGCTGAGCTCGTCGATCAGCACGAGGCGGGGACGGGTCAGGAGCACCCGCGCCACTGCGAGCATCTGTTGCTCGCCTCCCGACAGCGTGCCGACCCGCTGATCGCGCCGCTCGGCCAGCACCGGGAACAGCGTCATGACCTCCTCGATGGCCGCGCGCAGGCGGGCACCCTGGCGCCGGATGCTGTGGCCGCCGACGCGAAGGTTCTCCGCCACCGTCAGGGCGGGGAAGCTCATCCGTCCGCCCGCGAGGAGTGACACGCCGAGTCCGATGACCTGCTCGGCTTCGAGGTAGGTCGTGTCGCGGCCGAAGATGCGGATCGTGCCCGACGACGGGTGGTCGAGGCCGGCCACCAGTCGCAGGAGCGTGCTCTTGCCGGCGCCGTTGGTACCGAGCAGCCCCGCGACCTCGC
>VAXF01000023.1:0-7302 GCA_005888395.1 Actinomycetota bacterium
CCTCGGCGCGTGGTGGTCCTACGCGGTGCTCGGGTGGGGCGGTTACTGGGCCTGGGACCCCGTCGAGAACGCCTCGTTCCTTCCGTGGCTCACTGCCACCGCCTACCTGCACTCGGTGATGGTGCAGGACCGCCGGGGGATGCTGCGCGTCTGGAACCTGTCGCTCCTGCTGGCCACGTTCTCGCTCACGATCCTCGGCACGTTCCTGACCCGATCCGGCGTGCTCGACTCGGTGCACGCCTTCACCGAGTCGGCGATCGGACCCGCGCTCATCGGGTTCTTCGCGCTCATCGTCGTGACCGCGGTTGGCCTGATCGCGTGGCGGGGCGATCGCCTGCGGGCCCCCGGCAGCGTCGACTCGCCGGTGTCGCGCGGGGGCGCCTTCCTCGCCAACAACCTGCTCTTCGCCGCGTTCGCGTTCGTCGTGCTCCTCGGCACGGTGTTCCCCCTCATCGCCGAGGCACTCAACGGCGAGCGGCTGTCGGTCGGCGGGCCGTACTTCGACCGCATGACCGCGCCCATCGGGTTCACGCTGCTGTTCCTCATGGCGGTGGCGCCGGCGTTGCCCTGGCGCAAGGCCTCGGGCGAGATGCTCCGTCACCGGCTGCTGTGGCCGGCGTGGGCGGGCACGCTCACCATCGTCGTGCTCGTGCTCGCGGGCCGGCGCGGCCTCGCGCCGCTGCTCGCCTTCGGGCTCGGTGCGTTCGCAGCGGCGGCCGCGCTGCGCCAGCTCGTGCTGTCGACGCGACGGCAGGGCGCGCGCGGCTTCGTCGGCCGCGCCAACGGTGGCATGGTCGTGCACCTCGGCGTGGTCCTCATCGCCGTCGCCTTCGCGGCCAGCCATGCCTACGGCCACCGCCAGGAGTTCAGGCTGGTCCCCGGCCAGTCGGCGTACCTCGCGGGCCACCACGTGACGTATCTCGGCGCGCAGACGGTGCACCATCCCAACAAGACGAGCGTCGTCGCCCGCGTGCGCGTCGACGGCGGTCGCGTGTACGCGCCCGCGCTCCACCAGTTCCCGTTCGCCAGCCAGGCCATCGGTTCGCCGTCCGTGCGCACCACGCCGCTCGGCGACGTCTACCTCACGCTGGTGGCACCGCCGTCGCGTACCGGCGGCGCCGCGGTCATCGGCGTCAACGTGCAGCCGCTCGTGATGTGGCTGTGGATCGGCGGCGCGCTCATCGCCGTCGGGACGCTGCTGGCCGCGTTCCCCGGCCGGCGGCGTCTCCCGACCGAGCCCGCGTCCGCGCCGATCGGGCGCGAGGAGCCGGGGCCGGAGCCGGAAGAGATCGTGCCTGTGGGCGTTCCCGTATGAGGGTGCGCGCCATCGCCCTGTCGGTCGGCGCGCTGGCCCTCGTGCTCGTGGCCGTGCTGGCGACGCGGCCCTCGGCCGAGACCAAGGAGGCGCAGAGCCCGCTGCTCGGTCACCCGGCACCGGCGCTCCAGGGCACCGCGCTCGACGGCAGCACGGTTCGGCTGTCGGACTACCGGGGGCGGTGGGTCGTGCTGAACTTCTTCGCCACCTGGTGCGTGCCGTGCCAGCGCGAGCACCCAGAGCTGATCGCGTTCACCCGGCGCCACGCCGCCGCGCACGACGCGCAGGTGCTGGGTGTGATCTTCGACGACACGGCGGCGCGCGCCCGCTCGTTTGTCGCCCGCAACGGCGGCGGCTGGCCGCTCGTCGACGACCCGGGGGGGAGCATCGCCCTCGACTTCGGCGTGCGGGGACCGCCCGAGTCGTACCTCGTCGACCCCAACGGCGACGTCCTGGCCAAGGTCGTCGGCGAGGTGACCGACGCCGGGCTCGAGCGGCTGCTGCAGCGGGCCCAGGCCCGCGAGAACCGCGCGCGTTGAGGCGGTGGCTGCCGTGGCTGGCGCTGGCTGCCGTGCTCGCCGTCGCCCTCGCCGTCGGTGCGGGCCGGCACGGCGGCCGAGCGACGCCCGCGCAACGCGCCCACCGCATCGCGGGCGAGCTGCGCTGCCCCACGTGCCGAAGCCTGTCCGCTGCCGAGTCCGACGCGAAGGCGGCCAAGGCGGTGCGGGACGAGATCGCACGCCGGGTGCGCGCCGGTGAGAGCGACAGCGAGATCCGGGCGTACTTCGTGAGCCGGTACGGGCGCGACATCCTGCTCGAGCCCGAGGGCACCGGCGTCGCCGCCATCGTGTGGGTGCTCCCCGTGGCCGCGCTGGTGTGCGGGATCGCCGGCCTCGCCCTCTACTTTCGTCGCCGGCGCTGACCGAGAGCATGGACCCTGACTCCCTCGCCCACCTCGAGGAGGAGCGCGAGTTCCTCCTGCGGTCGCTGCGCGACCTCGAGCGCGAGCGCGAGGCCGGCGACATCGAGGACGGCGACTACCGCACGCTGCGCGACGACTACACCGCCCGCACCGCCTCCGTCGCGCTGGCAATCGATGAAGGACGCGCCCAGCTACCGCCGCCGCCCGCCCGGAATGCGCGTCGCCTCGTCGCCACGGTGGTGGCGGTGGCGGTCGTCGCGCTCGGCGCGGGCGTGCTCGTGGCCCGCGCGTCGGGCGAGCGGGTGGCCGGCCGGCCGGGGTCCGGCTCGCTCCCGACCGGCGACACCGAGCAGCTGGCGCAGGCGCGCGTCGCGCTGAACGAGGGCAACGTGGTCGAGGCCGTCAAGACCTACGACAGGGTGCTGAAGACCAACCCTCGCAACCCGGAGGCCCTCGCCTACCGCGGCTGGATCCTGCGTCTGGCCGCGGTCTCCGGCGGCGCGTTCGATCAGAAGCTCTGGCAGCAGGGGCTGGCGTCGATCGAGCGGGCCATCGCGGTCGACCCGAGCTACCCGGATGCGCATTTCTTCCGCGGGCTGATCCTCTACCGCGACCGGCACGACGCCACTGGCGCGGCGGCAGAGTTGCAGAAGTTCCTCGGGCTGAACCCGCCGCCCGACATGGTGGCGCCGGTGCGTCAACTCCTCGGCGAGGTGACCGCGACAGTCGCCGCAGGGTCAGGCCCGTAGCGCGCGCAGGCGTTCCACGACGCGCGGCAGCGCGTCGCAGAAGGCGGCGACGTCGTCGTCGGTCGTCGACCAGCCCACCGACACCCGCACGGAGCGCTCGGCGTCGACCCCCATGGCCGCCAGCACCGGCGAGGGCTCGAGCGACTCCGACGAGCACGCGCTGCCGGAGTGCACGGCGACGCCGGCCTGGTCGAAACCGAGGAGCACTGCTTCGGCTTCGACGCCCTCGACGCCGAGGCAGACGATGTGGGGGAGCCGCCCGGCCGGATCGCCGTAACCGACGACGCCGTCGAGACGGGTGGCGTCGCGCAGCATCCGGTCGGTTTGCCCGCGGGCGGTGCGCCCCTCGCCCTCGACGTCGACGACCTCGGCCGCGGCGCCGAAGCCGGCGATGGCGGCCACGTTCTCGAGCCCGCCCCGGCGGGCCCGCTCCTGCTCGCCGCCGAGCAGCAGCGGCCGCAGCCGCAGGCCGCGCCGCACGAGCAGCGCGCCCGCGCCCTGGGGCCCGCCGAGCTTGTGGGCGCTCACCGACAACAGGTCGGCGCCGAGGGCGTCGAAGTCGACGGGGACGTGGCCGATGGCCTGGGCGGCGTCGACGTGCACGAGCACACCCCGTTCGCGGCAGGCGGCGACGACCTTCTCGACGGGCTGCACCGTGCCGACCTCGTGGTTGCCCCACTGGACGTGGACCAGGGCCGTGTCGTCGCGCACGTGCGACAGGAGCTCGTCGGGGTCGACCCGGCCCTGCCGGTCGACGCCGGCGCGCGTCAGCCCGACCCGGCTCGACGCGTCGAGCACGGCCGAGTGCTCGACGGCCGGCGCGACGAGGTGCGTACCTCGCTCGCCTGCACCCCAGACCGCCGCGTTGATGGCCTCGGTGGCCCCGCTGGTGAACACGACCTCACGCGGGCGGGCGCCGACCAGCGCCGCCACCTGCTCACGCGCCGTCTCGACTGCGGCGCGTGCCATCCGGCCCTCGGTGTGGACCCGCCCGGGGTCGGCGGCCAGGCCCTGCAGCCACGGGAGCATGGCCTCGACGACCTCGGGCCGCGCCGGTGAAGTCGACGCGTGATCGAGATAGTGCCGCGCCACCGGGGGCGACTAGACGGTCGTCACGCAGACGTCGTCGCCCTGGGGGCGGGACGCCTCGGTCTCGGGGACCGTGTCGCCGTAGAGGCCGGCGAGCATGCCCTTGACCATGCCGCGGTCGATGGCGCACATGACCGGGTGCTGCACGGCGGTGTCGCCGAACGGGCACTGCTCGGCGATGATCGCCAGGGAGCCGCCGCGCGCCTCGGCGTGCGCGGCGAAGCCGTGGGCGGTGAGCGCGTCGGCGACCGCGTGCAGCGCGGACCGGAACGAGCGCTGGCCCTCCGCCGGCGACATGTGGCTGGCGAGGGTGCGGCCGTACTCCACGCCGACCTCCTCGGCCACCGCCGCCGCCTCGCCGGCGGGCACGTGCGCGAGCAGGCGCCCGAGCAGGGTGATGAGCAGGTCGTCGTTGCTGGGCGGCGCGGCCACGGGCATGTCGCGGCCGCCGGCGTGGTAGCGCTTCGACGGCCGGCCCGCGCCGTGGCCCGGCCGCTCGACGTGCACGTCGAGGTAGCCGCCGGCGGCCAGCTTGTCGAGGTGGTGGCGGGCGACGTTGGAATGGAGCTCGAAGCGCTCCGCGACCTCGGCGGCCGTGACGCCCGGCTCGCTCGTGCGGACGAAGAGGTAGATGTCGCGCCGGGTGGGATCGCCGAAAGCCGAGGTCACCGCCGCCACCGCGGCGGAGAACTGCTGGGCGGTGAGGCCGGCCTCGGGCACGCGCCTATTCTACCTATGGCCATAGTGGAAATCCGCAGGACGAATCCAGGACACAGCCCCGAGGGACGCTGATGCCGGTCACGGAAGCGCAGGTCGTCGAGGCTCTCAGGCCGGTCGAGGACCCCGAGCTCAGGCAGAGCATCGTCGAGCTCGACATGGTCCGGGGCGTGCGGGTCGACGGCCCCAAGGTCGACCTCACGATCGCCCTGACCGTGGCGGGCTGCCCGCTCCGCGCCGAGATCACCGACCGGGTCACGACCGCGGTGCGCGGGCTCGAGGGCGTCGATGCAGTCGACCTCGAGTTCACGGTGATGACCGACGACGAACGTGCCGCGCTCCGCGAGCGCCTGCAGGCGCCGGCATCGGCGGGGGGCACTGCCCGCGAGATCCCGTTCACCGACCCGAGCTCGGGCACCCGCGTGCTCGGCATCTCGTCGGGCAAGGGCGGGGTCGGAAAGTCGTCGGTCACGGTCAACCTCGCGGTGACGCTGGCCCGGCTCGGCCACGACGTCGCCGTCCTCGACGCCGACGTCTACGGGTTCTCGGTCCCCAAGATGCTCGGCATCACCCAGGCGCCCGTCGTGATCGACCAGATGATCGTGCCGCCCGTCGCCTACGGCGTGAAGGTCATATCGATGGGGTTCTTCGCCGGCGAGGACCAGCCCGTCATCTGGCGGGGCCCGATGCTGCACAAGGCGCTCGAGCAGTTCCTCACCGACGTCTACTGGGGCGAGCCCGACTACCTGCTGGTCGACATGCCGCCGGGCACGGGCGACGTGGCGCTGTCGATGGCCCAGTTCATGCCTCGGTCCGAGGTCTACGTCGTCACGACGCCTCAGGCGGCGGCCCAGCGGGTGGCCCAGCGTTCGGCGCTGATGGCCGAGAAGGTGCGCCTCGAGGTGCACGGGGTCATCGAGAACATGTCGTGGTTCACCGGCGACGACGGCAAGCGCTACGAGATCTTCGGCTCGGGCGGCGGCGAGTCGCTGGCCGAGCGTCTCGGCGTCCCCCTCGTCGGCAAGGTGCCGCTCGTGCCGGCCCTGCGCGAGGGCGGCGACGACGGTGTGCCGGTCACGGTCGCCGACCCCGACGGCGAGGCCGCGGCCGCGTTCGAGTCGATCGCGGCGCGCGTCGAGGAGGTCCGCCCGAAGCGCATCTACCGTCCGGAGCTGACCATCAGGTGACCCCCGCGGTGACGCTGATGGGGTTCGCGGCATGAGCGCGGACGAACTGTGGGTCGAGGTGTATCAGGGTGAGGTGCTCGGGGAGGCCTTGTTCGGCCTGCTGACCGAGCGCGAGCAGGATCCGGCCCGGCGTCGCCAGCTCGAGACGCTGGTGGTGCTCGAAAGGTCGACGAAAGAGCTGGCCGCGCCGGTGCTGGCGCGGCGCGCGCTCGAGCCCGGCGACACCGCCGTGACGGTCGCGTCGGCCGCGGCGATCGCGGATGCTGTCAGCGCGATGCCGTGGGAGCGGTTCGTCGCGTCGCTCGAGCCTGGCACGGCGGAGTTCCTCGCCAAGTACCGCCGGCTGGTGGAGCTGGCCGAGGACGACAGCGAGCGCGAGGTCGCCGAGACCTTCGTCGCTCATGAGCGCGCCCTGGCGAGCTTCGCTCGCCGCGCCCTCGGCCAGGAGCCCGGCGAGCCCTTGGAACCGATCCTGTCGCTGCCCCACGTCGCCGCCGCCGTCGTGTAGCGGACCCGCGCCGTCAGCGAGGGCCACGACAGTCGACCAGGCCAGTGTTCGACAATGACGCCAGAGGCGACGGAGGCAACTAGGCCACTATGTCTCATGGTGTCAGGGCACGGTTGGACAGACGACGAAGTCGTCGCTGCGTTCGTCAGGTGGTGTCACGCGACCGACAGACGCCTCGAGATGGTCCACCAGGGCGAAGTTGAGAGAGCGTGGCGCGCAGTTCTGTCCGCGATCGAAGTCCTCGGCGAGGACGAAGACGAGGCCCTCTGCTGCGTCGGTGCTTCGTTCCTAGAGGATCTTGTCCAGGACCATCATCACGAGCTGTGGCCGCGAATCAAAGCCGCGGCCGAGGGCAGCAGAAGGTTCCGGCTTGCCCTGGAATGCGTACATCTGCCGCGAGCGTTAGGCGGAAGAGTCAAGGAGTTGTTGGCGCGGTTCGACTGACGCGCAGACCTCTTCCGGGAGCCAGGTTGGTCGAGAGCGACGACCGCGCTCCAGGCGAATGTTCGGGAATCTCTCCAGCAAACTCTGTCGAGCACTACCGAAGGGGCGGACGGAGGCCCCTGAACGTGCCGACGATGCGGTAGTAGGCCCCGTCCGACTTTCCCGTCGGGAACCCCTCCGCCGGGTACAGCCATCGGCCGCGCAGCCGAAAGGACGGGGGACCGTCGCCTTTGGCGTCGGAAGCCGTATAGGCCGCGTCTCGGTAGAGGTAATAGAGCGGCAAACGACTGCGGGCGGGGATGACCGGCCACGGCTGACCGCGCCGCACCCTGGCGTGGGGGATCCGCAGAACTCGCCTGTCGGGGTTCCTC
>VAXF01000023.1:7348-10356 GCA_005888395.1 Actinomycetota bacterium
GCGGCCGCACACAGGTGCGGTCCCGGGCGACAGCGCCTCGGTGCAGGCGACGGTGATCGCGCCGGCAGAGGCTCGATCTCACCCGCGTGCCGCGACTTCACATCGAAGAAAATTCTTCCCACGGCTTGACAATCGAACACCAGTTCGATAGGGTAGGGGGCGTCTCGAGGGTCAGGCCCCGATGGCCCTCCTGTGGAGTCGGTCTCCGTCGGGAGGAGTCGGGTGTCGGGCGAGGCGTTCCTCACGCAGCTCCGCTCATGCCGCGACGCGCTCGTCGGCTTCGAGCCGGCGCTCTACTCAGGTCCCGACTGCGTCGAGTTGGCGGAGGAGCTGGCGGCGACCGAGAAGGCCTGTGCCGCGGCGCGTGCGCGGGCTGCAGCACGGGCAGCTGAGGCTGGCGCGCAGTCCACGCGTGGCTTTGTCGACGCCGGCGAGTGGCTGGCCCGGGTCACCGGCTCGTCGCGGGCAGAGGCCCGCGCCGCGATCGACACCGCGGCGGCCGTTGAGTCATGCCCCACGACGAAGGCCGCGCTTGTGTCGGGATCGCTGTCGCTGGAGCAGGCCCGCGAGATCGTGGCCACCGAGGCGGAGTGCCCGGGATCAGAATGCGAGCTGATCGCGCTGACGACGCGCGCCGGCCTCGCGACGCTCAGGGACGAGGGGCGCAAGCGCCGGCTGGCGGCGCGCGACGTCGACGAGCTCCACCGCACCCAACACGCCCGCCGCTCTCTGCGGCACTGGCGCGACGGGGAGGGCATGGTCTGTCTGGCAGCCGCCCTGCCACCGGAGCTCGGGGTGCCGGTGGTGAACCGGCTCGAGGCCGAGACCGACCGTGTGTTCCGCCAGGCGCACCGGGACGGACGCGAGGAGCCTCGGGAGGCCTACGCCGCTGATGCGTTCCTGCGCCTGTTCGGCAAAGACGGCGCCACGCGCTCCCGCTCGGCGGAGCTCGTGCTCGTCTGTGACGTGCGCCCCTACCGGCGGGGCCACACCCATGCGGGAGAGATCTGTCGCATCCAGGGCGGCGGGCCGGTGCCGGTGTCGGTGGCCCGTGAGCTGCTCGAGGAAGACGCGTTCCTCAAGGTCGTGCTCCACGACGGCACGAGGATCGACACCGTGGCGCATCTCGGCCGCCACATTCCCGCCACCCTGCGCACGGCCCTCGAGCTGGGTGCGCCGCCCGACTTCGACGGCCTGAGCTGGCAGGGATGTGACCGCCGCTACGGCCTGCAGTGGGACCACGTCGATCCCGTGGCCAACGACGGGCCGACCTCCTACGAGAACCTCAAACCCCGCTGCCCACCGCATCATCGCAAGAAGACCGAGGCCGACCGGCTGGCGGGACTGCTCGGGGACGCCCTGAACGCGGTGGCCGCGAAGTACTCGAAATCCGGAAGGGCGCCGCCGTGATGCCGCGCGCGCACACCCGAAAATCGGAAGTGCAGTACCTACCGCAGCGACGGCGTCGGAAGGTTCGTCCCGACCGTGCGGAGGCATCAGCCGCCGCCACGGTGAATGATTGACCCATGACAACGGTCATCGACTGCGACCAGCACCTGTACGAGGCCCGCTCGACCTGGCTCGACCACATCGACCCGGCCCATCGCGACGACGCCCTGGCCATCGTCGACGACGACCAGGGGTACCCCTGGGTCACCTGGCGCGGGCGGCAGCTCGGCCTGGCCGACGTCCAGCTCCCCGGTGACACCGCGCCTCTCGGCCGCCGGCGACAGCGGCAGCGGGCGGGCGAGCCGCCCGAGTACTCCTACGACGAGACCCTGCCCGAGGACTACTGGGAGCCGTCGGCGCGGGTGGCCAAGTTGAAGGAGTTGGGAGTGGACGAGGCGGTTCTCTTCCCCAACTACGGGCTGCTCTGGGAGCGCGAGCTCTCCGTCGACCTTCCCGCACTCACCGCCAACATGGGCGCCTGGAACCGCTGGTGCGCCGCGGTCGCCGGTGAGTCGAGTCTCCACCCGGTCGCCCACCTCACCCTGCGCGATCCCGAGTGGCTGCTCGGCCAGCTCCACGACCTCGAGCGCGCGGGTGTGCGGATGGCGATGATCGCTCCGGCGCTCGTCGACGGACAGCCGCTCTCGCACCCCGACCACGACCGCCTGTGGGCCGCGTTCGTCGACCACGGCGTCACGCCCACCTTCCACGTCGCGGACCAGCCCCGCATCTTCGGCGACGGTTGGTACACCGACGCAGACGACCGCTTCGTGCCCGCGCTCGAGTCGGTACTCCTGTGGGCGCCGGCGGCTCTCGGCCTCACCGACCTCATCCTCAACGGGACGTTCGAGCGCCATCCCGACCTGCGTTTCGGTGTGGTCGAGCTCAGCGCGGTGTGGGTGCCGATGTGGCTCATGTACCTCGACGGCGGCTACGACTTCACCACCAAGATCAACGGCCAGCCGCTGGCCGAGCTGTCGATGCGCCCGAGCGAGTACTTCCACCGCCAGGTCCGCGTGGCGGCGTTCGCCTACGAGGACGCGGGCCGGCTCACTGCGAAGACCGGCGACGTCTTCATGTGCTGCAGCGACTACCCGCACTCCGAGGGGACAGCGTCGCCGATCCTCGACTACGAGAAGATGCGCTGCACGCCCGATGCGGAACCGGGGCTCTTCGAGGACAACATTCGCTTTCTGCTCCGCACGTAGCGGCCGCGGTCGTTACCGCGACGGACGGCCCTAGCCTTTCCTTTATGGACGCAGGCATGGACGCCGCCCCCTCTCGCGAGAGCCAGGTCGGGCGGCGCGTCTTCATCGGGATGCTCGCCGCCGGTGGGGCGGGCATCCTCTGGGGGGCGAAGGTGCAGGACTGGCTGGAGCGCATGCTGGCGCCGATCACGGCGCGCGACGGCACCGGCCTGTCGTCGTTCCTGCCGGTCGGACGCTTCCGCATCTACTCCGTCACCGGCGACCTTCCCCACCGCTCGGCGCAGGCCTACCGCCTGACCGTCGGCGGTCTCGTCGAGCACCCGACGACCCTCACCCTCGCCGACTTGAAGG
>VAXF01000322.1 GCA_005888395.1 Actinomycetota bacterium
GTCTGCTCGTCCTGATACTGCTGCGTGATGTGGATCGGCACGTCGATCTTGTCGATCTGGGTGATCAGCGAGTGCGCCTGCCACCACACACCGTCCTCGCGGTTCGCAGTGCCGTTGACGATCGGGTCGTCGGTCGCTGCCGGCGCGCCGCGAGTGGCGATGTTGGCGGCGCACACGGGGTCGCCCTGCGAGTACCGCGGGAAGTTGCCGAACTCCTCGGCGGCGGGCCGGGCCAGCGCGGTCCAGAGCAGAGGAAAGCCGGGGTTCGAGATGCCGCCTGGATAGGTGATGCCGCGGTACAGGTCGTCGATGAGCCCCGACACCGCGACCGCCCGCAGATGTAAGGGCTGCGTCTCGGCAACCCAGAAGCCGGTGAGCCCCGGGTACGAGTGGCCGATGATGCCGACGTCGCCGTTCGACCACGGCTGGTTCGCGATCCAGCCGTCGATGATGTCGTGCCCGTCCTGGGCGCTCCGCGCCGAGAACAGGTCGAAGGCCCCGCCCGAGCAGCCCGTGCCACGGAGCGACGCGTGGATGGTCACGTAGTGGTCGCCCCAACTCGCCGGGCTGACCGGTAAGGCCCCGCCCTCGTAGCCGTCCATCTCGAACAGCGCGGGCCACTTCGTGGTCGTGTCGGCCGGATCGAACCCGGTGGGGAACGCCACAGCCAGCGCGATCTGCACGCCGTCGTTCATGGTCGCGTAGGTGTACGTCGGCGCGGGAGGTTCGGCGTGAGCGCGCGTGACGACTCCCAACGCGAGCAGGAGCATTGCCAGCAACGGTGTGACTCGGCGCACGGTGCCTCCCGACCGGTCGTCCGGTTCCTCCCTTTTGTTCGGCATCGCCACGGCAGGCTCCTGCCTGACAGAGTGGCGCCGTGCCTGATCTGCCCCGCCTCGGCGAGCGAGACCTGTCCGCCGTCAGGGCGCTCTGCGGGCGCGCTCTTGCCGACGCGCCCGACGAGCAGGAGCTTGCGGGCGCGTTCTTCGACCCCGGGCAGCCCGCCACCCTGCGCGGCGATCCCGACGTCGGCGTGGTGGCGACGGTCACCGGCGACAGCGGCGGTCACATCCGCCTGCTCGTGGTCGACCCCGACCACCGCGGCCGGGGCCGCGGCCACGAGCTCCTCGCCCAAGCCGAGGCCGACCTGGCCGGCCAGCCGTCGGTGACGGTGGGGGCCGACGCGCCGTTCTTCCTCTTCCCCGGGGTGGAGACGACCGAGACGGCGATGCTGTGCCTGCTCGAGCGCCACCACTACTGGCGGGCGGAGGCCAACTTCAACATGCCGGTCGACCTCACGGCGCTACCCGACGGGCCGGGCGGCGGCCACGTCGCGCAGCCCGGCGAGCGCGACGAGGTCGCGGAGTGGATGGCAGCCAACTGGGCCAACTGGAAGCTGGAAGTGCTGCGCGCCCTCGACAAGGGCAACCTGTTGATCGAGCGTGACGAGGGGCATCAGCGCCTTCTGCGCGTACGAGGTGAACCGGCGCGGCTTCCTCGGCCCGGTCGCGGCCCGTCCCGGGCTCATCGGCAAGGGTGTGGCCGCACCGTTGCTCCTGCAGGCGCTGCGCAACCTGCGCGACGCGGGCCGCGCTCGCATCGAGGTCGTGTGGGTGGGCCCGATCGTGCCCTACGCCCGCGTGGGCGGCACCGTCGGACGCGTGTTCTTCGTCTACAAGAAGAACCTGTGACACTAAATCTCCTGCCGCGCCCGCGCGTGGTCGAGGAGGGCGGCCGCACCGTCGCCGACACCGAGCCCGTCGTCCGTGCGGGCGCGTCGCTGCCGGCGCAGGGGTACGACCTGTCGATCGCTGCCGACGGTGTGAGGATCGACGCGGCCGACGATGCCGGCGCGTTCTACGCCCGCGCGACGCTCGACCAGCTCCGCCGTCTCCACGCCGGCAGCCTTCCCGTCTGCCGGATCCGCGACTGGCCCGACGTGGCGGTGCGTGGCGTGATGCTCGACATCGCGCGCGACAAGGTGCCGACCATGGCGACGCTCGAGGCGCTGATCGACCGGCTTGCGTCGTGGAAGCTCAACCAGGTGCAGCTGTACATGGAGCACACGTTCGCCTACCAGGCCCACCGCGAGGTATGGGCCGAGGCGAGCCCGTTCACCGCCGACGAGGTACGGCATCTCGACGCGTTCTGCCGTGAGCGCCACGTCGAGCTCGTGCCCAACCAGAACTGCCTCGGGCACATGGAGCGCTGGCTGAAGCACCCGCGCTACCGGCCGCTGGCGATGTCGCCCGACGGGTTCGTCAACCAGCGCGGGATGCTGCGACCGCCCACGACGATCGAGCCGTCGAACCCGGAATCGCTCGCACTCGTGCGCGAGCTGCTCAGCGAGTTGCTGCGCAACTTCGGCAGCCGCCGGGTGCACGTCGGCCTCGACGAGCCGTGGGAGCTCCCGGACCAACGCTTCGGCGAGTACCTCGGCTGGGTGCGCACGCTGCGAGGGCTCGACGAGCTCGACGGCCACGAGATGCTGGTGTGGGGCGACATCCTCGCCATGCACCCCGAGCTGCTCGGCGAGCTGCCCGACCGCGTCACCGTCTGCGAGTGGGGCTACGAGGACTGGCACCCGTTCGACCAGCGCACCGCCGCACTGGCCGCCGCCGGCCGGCCGTTCTGGGTCGCGCCCGGCACGTCGAGCTGGCTCACGATCCTCGGACGCGTCACCAACATGGTCGGGAACAACGTCGTGGCCGTCGAGGCGGCGCTGGCCAACGGCGGGGCGGGTTTCCTCACCACCGACTGGGGCGACATGGGTCACCTGCAGTACCTGCCGGTCAGCGAGCCCGGCTTCGCCTTCGGCGCGGCAGCGTCGTGGTGCCTCGAGGCCAACCGCGCCCTCGACCTCGCCGCCGCCCTCGACGCCCACTCCTTCGCCGACGAC
>VAXF01000323.1 GCA_005888395.1 Actinomycetota bacterium
AACTCGATGTTGTGCCCCCGCGCCCACGCCGGAACCACCTCGGGATCGAGCACGATCAATGCCGACACGAACTTGCGGCGGTCGCCGATGACGGCCGCCTGGCCGATCAGCGGGTACGACTTCAGCTTCGACTCGAGGTTTGCCGGCGAGATGTTCTTGCCGCCGGCGGTGATGATCAGCTCCTTCTTCCGGTCGACGATCGAGAGATAGCCGTCGTCGTCGAACTGCCCGATGTCGCCCGAGTGCACCCAGCCCTCGTCGTCGAGCGTCTCCGCCGTCTTCTCCGGCTCCTTCAGGTAGCCCTTGAAGGCGTTGCCACCGCGGAAGATGACCTCGCCGTCGTCGGCCCGCCGCACGTCACAACCGACGATCGCCCGCCCCACGGTGCCGATCTTGACCTCGTAGGGGTCCCAGGTCATCGGTCCCGTGGACTCGCTCATGCCGTAGATCTCCGAGAGCGGCACACCGATGGCGCGGAAGAACCACAGCACCTCTGTGCTGATCGGCGCCGCACCGGTGATGGCCACCTTGCAGTCGTCGAGTCCGACGAGTGCGCGCGCCAGGGCAAGCACGCCGGCATCGGCTTCTGCGTGGCGCGCCGCCAGGTCGGCCGGCACCGGCTCGCCGGCGACCGTGAGCTCGGCGACCTTGCGCCCCACATCGAGCGCGTCCTCCATCGCCTTGCGCCGCTCCGCGTCGGGCTCGTTGGCGACGACTGCCATCACGCCGGCGTGCACCTTCTCCCACACGCGGGGCACGCCGAAGAGCAGGTTGGGTCGGACGTCGCGCATGTACGCGCCGATCTGGCTCCCCTCGGGACAGCAGTAGACCACCAGCCCGCCGCGCATGTGGTTGTAGTGACCCGTCATCCGCTCGGCGATGTGCGCCATCGGCAGGTACGAGATCTGACGCCAGCCCTCCGTGGGCTGACCGATCGTGCGGAGCGCCCTTGGGCGGGCCCGTGGTGCCCGATGTGTAGATGATCGTGGCGAGATCCTCGGGCCGGGCGACGTCGACCAGCTCGTCGAGGTCGGCGGCGTCGCCGCCGAAGAGGTCGTCGCGAGTGAGCACGTCGTCGGGCGCGAGACCGTCGGGGTCGTTGAGCACCACGATCCGCTCGAGCTGCGGAAGCTCGCCGCGGACCTTGAGGAAGCGCTCGAGGAAGCTGAGATCCTCGACCACCGCCACCTTGGCCTCGCTGTGGTGCGTGAGGTACTGGACCTGCTCCGGCGACGACGAGTTGTAGATCGAGATGGCGCACACCCCGAGAAAGCCGAGGGCGGTGTCGACGACGTGGAAGTCGGCGACGTTGCGCATCATCATCACGGCGCGGTCGCCGCGGCGCAGTCCCAGACGCCCGAGCCCTCCCGTCGCCTTGGCGACGAGGTCGGCGTACTCCCGCCACGTCCACTCGTCCCAGCCGTCGCCTCCGTCAGGGTTCTTCCACCTGATCGCCGGCTCGTCGGGACGGGACGCCACCCGGCGCAGGAAGATTTTCGGGACCGTCAGCCCTTCGACGGCGTCGTCGATCGGGTTCGCCATGGGCGAAAGGGTATTCCCCGCCTCCTGCCGGTTCTTGCGGCGCATCCAGCGGAGTCCGCCCTCGATCCCGGCGAGGATCGTGTCGTTGTCGCGTGAGATCCGGCGGTGGACCCACCGCTCGAGGAGCACCCGCAGGACGGGGTTGAAGGCGTGGTAACGCTCGCGGAAGTGGATGCGGGTTCGCCCGTCACCGAGATCCTCCAGCCGCGTCCAGCCCTCGGCCTTCGACCACAGCGGCTTGCCGACGGCGTCGTACTTCCACGACTCGTACGGCCTGACCTGTGTGAGCCACTCCCACGAGTGCCCGACGCCGCCCGACAGGAGGAGCTTCGGCACGGGGAACGTGCAGTGGCGCACCAGCCCCTCCCCGACCTCGTCGCCGGGATGGAGGATCTCGATCGTGGCCAGCTTCGACTGCGGGCGGTCGGGAGCGCGGTACCAGAACACCTCCCAGACCTCGTGCGGCGGCGCGTTCACGACGACCGAGAACTCGTGCTCGCGCATGCGGACCGCAACTGTAGGAGGATCGGGGCCGTGCGGATCGTGTCGCTGCTGCCGTCGGCGACCGAGATCGTCTACGCCCTCGGGCTCGAGGACTCGCTCGCCGGGGTCAGCTACGAGTGCGACTACCCGCCGGAGGCGCGGTCGAAGCCGGTCGTCGACCACACCGCGCTCCCCCTCGACCAGCGACTCTCGCCCGCCGAGATCGACCGTCTCGTCGGCGAGATGGTCGCCCGGGGCGACCCGGCACGTCGGCCTGACAGCCAAGCGCGGCGAGGGCGTCCTCGACGGCATCGTGCAGGTCGGCGAGCGCACCGGCACGCGCGAGCGGGCCGAGGAGGTCGTCGCGGGATTGCGGACGCGCGTGACAGCCGTGGCCGAGCGAGCACGGGCGCTCCCGCGCCGGAGGGTGCTGGCGCTGGAGTGGTCCGAGCCGCCGTTCGTCGGCGGCCACTGGATACCGGAGATGGTGGAGCTCGCCGGCGGTGAGCCCATGCTCGGCGAGGTGGGCGTGCCCTCGGTGCCGCTGACATGGGACGTCGTGGGCGCGCGGGACTACGACCTCGTCGTCTTCATGCCGTGCGGTTACGGCCTCGACGCGGCGGTCGAGGAGGCGGTCACGCTGCCCGACCTCGGATGCCCCGTCTACGCCACCGACTCGTCGGCGTTCTTCTCCCGGCCCGGCCCGCGTCTCGTCGACGGGCTCGAGATCTTGGCGTGGGCCATCCACCCCGACGCGTTCCCCGAGCCGCCGCCGCGGACGGTCGCCCGGGTGAAGAACTAGAGGTTTGCGGTTGCT
>VAXF01000065.1 GCA_005888395.1 Actinomycetota bacterium
TCGCCGCTCCCGTGGGGCGGCATGTCGCCGTGGATGTCGATGAGCCACCCGGCCAACGATCCCGACGCGCCGACGACGATCATGGGCATAACGGTCGGCGAGAACACGGCTGAGCAGTGCGGCATCACCCGCGAGCAGCAGGACGAGTGGTCGTACCACTCGCATATGCGGGCGATCGCCGCGATCGACGATGGCCGGTTCGCCGAGGAGATCGTCTCGGTCGAGGTTCCCGCCGGCAGGGGCGAGGTCCGGATCTTCGACACCGACGAGCACCCGCGCCGCGACACTTCCCTCGAGAAGCTCGCCAAGCTGCCGGCCCTGTTCAAGAAGGACGGCACGGTCACGGCCGGCAACTCGTCGTCCCTCAACGACGGCTCGTGCGCCATGGTCGTCGTCGACGACACCTACGCGCAGGCCAACGGGCTCCAACCCATGGCCGTCATCCGCAGCTGGGCGGCCGCCGGCGTGCCGCCCAAGGAGACCGGGCAGGCCCCCACAATCGCCATCCCGCGTGCCCTCGAGCGGGCCGGGCTGAAGACCGACGACGTCAAGCTCGTCGAGATCAACGAGGCGTTTGCGTCGATGGCCGTCGCCAGCAGCCGCATCCTCGGCTTCCCACACGAGATGGTCAACGTCAACGGCGGCGCCGTCGGTCTCGGCCACCCCGTCGCCTGCTCAGGCGCCCGCATCCTCACCACGCTGATCTACGAGCTGCGCCGCCGCGGCGGCGGCTACGGCGTCGCCAGCCTCTGCGCCGGCGGCGGCATGGGCATCGCCACCGTCGTCGAGGTCCTGCCGGGCTGAAACCTGCTCGTTCTGTCAGCAGGATCTCACCTCACAGGGTGAATTCCTGCTGACAAAACGTTCAGGGGGCCGTCGGCATCAGCAGGTCGCCGAGGCGGTCGTGGTGCCAGGCGCTGGTGCCGAGCAGGTGCTCGTCGCCGTAGGCGCGGCGGATGTAGAGGTGCAGGTCGTGTTCCCACGTGAAGCCGATGCCGCCGTGGATCTGGATGCCGTCCTTGGCGCAGAGCTTGGCGGCCTCGCCCGCTGAGGCCTTGGCGACGTGGGCGGCGCGGTGGCGCTCGGGGTCGCCGGCGTCGATCGTCATCGCCGCGTAGTACACCGCGCTCCACGCGCGTTCGAGCACGAGCGCCATGTTGGCGAGCTTGTGCTGGATGGCCTGGAACGACCCGATCGGGTGGTCGAACTGCTCGCGCTGCTTCGCGTATGCGAGCGTCATCTCGAACAGACGCCGGGCCGTGCCCAGCATCTCGGCCGCGAGCGCGACGTAGGTCCGCTCGAGCATCGCCTGCAACACGGCCGGGTCGAGCGGTTCCCCGCGCGTGTCGGCGGGAACCGGCACCTCGAACAGGCGCCGCGACGGGTCGAGGGCGGCGACGGGCCGCAGGTAGAGGCCGTCGCGGTCGCACACCGCCACCACCGGCCCGGGGAGCACGAAGGCGACGCGCTCGACGAGGTCGGCGTCGAGGACGAACGGCATCACCGGGGCGACGTCGGGGGACAGGGCGACGGTGCCGGGCCCGGGCCCGATGCCGAGGCCGGCGAACATCGCCGTCGTCACGAGGAATGGGCCGGGCGCGAGAGCGGCGCCGGTCTCCTCGAGGAAGAGGCACAGGCCGACGAGCGGGCCATCGCCGAGCTCGGTCCACTCGGCGAGGTGCTTCCACAGCGGATCGGCGGCCGACCGGTCGTCGATGTGGGCCCGCACCAGCGCGACCGGGCATTCCTTGGCCAGCAGGTTGCGGGCGGTGTCGCGCAGCAGATGCTGGTCGTCGGTGAGCGTGAAGTCCATGTCGTCAGCGCAGCCGGAGCTCGAACTCGATCTCGTGACGGATGGGCACGCCGCCCTCGCCGCGCTCCGGGATCTCGGGCTTGAGCGACCGGCGGGCGTCGGCGATCGCGTCGCGGTGGAAGCCGACCCAGTCCCAGCCGCGCCGCTGGTAGAAGGCGATGGCGTGGGCGTTGTCGTTGGTGGTGACGAGCCAGACCCGCCGGCAGCCCGCAGCTACGGCGGCGTCGCGGACGGCGGCGAGCAGTGACGTGCCTGCGCCCCGGGCCTCCACCGTGCTGACCAGCACGACCAGCTCGCACTCGTCGCCGTCGACGCGGTGCTGGGCGAGGCCGATCGGTTTGCCGTCCTCCTCGGCGACGAAACCGTCGAGCTGGGTCGCGTCGTGCAGACGGCCACGGCTCACGACGAGCGTCACTCCCCATGCCTGCGACACGGCGTCGCCCGCCCACGCGCGGTCAGCGTCAGCGAGGGGCCGGACCGCGATCATCCGGCGCCCAGGATCACGGTGCTGGCAGACGAGAACCAGCCGCCGGTGCCGTTGACGCAACAGATCTCGGCGCCCGGTACCTGGCGGCTGCCGGCCTCGCCCCTCAGCTGGCGCGTGGCCTCGACGAGCAGGAACATGCCGCGCATGCCGGGGTGACACGACGACAGCCCGCCACCATCGGTGTTGGTCGGCAACGCGCCGCCGACCCGCAGCTTGCCGTCCTCGACGAACGGCCCGCCGTCACCCTTCTTGCAGAAGCCGAGGCCCTCGATCGTGAGGAGCACCATCGAGGTGAATGCGTCGTAGAGCTGGCAGACGTCGACGTCGTCGGGCGTGACACCGGCGCGCTCGAAGGCGAGCCGGCCCGACTGCACGCAGGGCGACTCCGTGAAGTCCTCCCACTCGCTCATGGTGATGTGGGAGACGGCTTCGCCGGTGCCGAGGACCCAGACCGGCGTCTTGGCGCAGTCGCGGGCTCGTTCCTCGCTGGCGAGCACGATCGCGCCGCCGCCGTCGGAGCGGATGCAGCAGTGCAGCTTCGTGAACGGGTCGGCGATCATTCGCTCGTTGAGCACGTCGTCGATCGTGATCGGGTCCTGGTAGTAGGCGTCGGGGTTGAGCGACGCGTTGTGGCGCGCCGAGACCGCGATCTCGGCCAGCTGCTCGATGCTGGTGCCGAACTCGAACATGTGCCGGCGCGCGGTCATGGCGTACTTCGCGATCAGCGTGTGGCCCCATGGCGAGTCGAACTGCGACGGCCCGCGCGACGAGAACGCCAGGTTGGCGGTACGCAGCCGTCGCTTGAGGTCGGCGCGCGCGGTGGAGCCATAGGCGAGGACGACTACATCGGTGAGCCCTTCGGAGATCGCGGCCACTGCGTGCTCGAGCATGAACTCCCAGGTGCTCCCGCCGACGCCGGTGGAATCGACCCACATCGGGCGCAGCCCCAGGTACTCGCTCACCTCGATCGGCGCCAGTGTGCCGAGCCCGGTCGACATGAACCCGCCGACGTCGTCCTTGGTGAGTCCGGCATCGGCCAGCGCCCGCGACGCACCCTGGAAATGGAGCGCGAAGTTGGTCTTGTCGTCGACGCGTCCGCAGTCGGACAGGGCCGCACCCACGACCGCCACCCGTCGGCTGGTCATCAGCGCAACCGCCATTCGATGCGCTTGCCGGACGAGAACAGCTCCTGGCCCTGCCGCAGCGACTCCTGGTCGGAGCCGAGCCCGACGAGCGCGTAGGCGAGGCCGACGGCCTGCGAGCGGCTGAGCTCGAGGCCCGTCCAGATCGAGCGCACCGTTCCCTGGACGGCGAGCGGTGGCTGTGACGCGATCACGCCCGCGGCCCATGCCGCGGCGTCGTGCAGCCCGCCGGCGGCGACGACCTCGGACACGAGGCCGATCTCGTAGGCGCGCCGGGCCGACAGCCGCTCATGGTTGCCGAGCAGCGAGAGCCGCATGATCTCGTGGAACGGCATCTTCTGGAGCATGTGGATGGGCTCGAAGGCGGCGGTCATGCCGTAGGTGACATGGGGGTCGAAGAACGTGGCGTGCTCGGCCGCGATGATGAACTCGACCTCGCCCAGCATGTAGAACGCGCCACCGCACGCCATGCCGTTGACGGCCGCGATCACCGGCTTCCAGAGGTCGCAGCTCTTGGGCCCGATGTTCTCGCCGGGATCGTCGAACATGAACGGCGTCGAACCCGACCCCACGACTCGCTCGCCCTTCGTCTCGCCGCTCCCGTCGCCCATCGTCTCCGTGCGGTCGATGCCGGTGCAGAACGCCTTCTCGCCCGCGCCCGTGAGCACGACTGCGCGCACGTCGTCGTTGCGTCGAAGGCCGCGCCAGCAGTCGCGCAGCTCGTGCTGCATCCGGGCGTTGAACGCGTTGAGGACGTCGGGACGGTTCATCGTGACCCATGCCACGCCGTCCTTTTCCTCGTAGAGCAGGGTCTCGTAGTCGGCCATGGCGCTCCTACCGCCTCGGAAGGCCCAGCACGCGCTGGGCGATGATGTTGCGCTGGATCTCCGCCGAGCCGCCGGCGATGGTGTTGGCGAAGCTCATGAAGAAGCTGTGGGAGAACCGGCCCGACTGCTCGCCCAGCTCGGCGTCGGTCACCGCGCCGAGCGGCCCGAGCAGCTCCATGCCGAGCTCGAACACCGACTTCTGCAGCTCGGAGGTGGCCAGCTTCAGGTACGAGTGCTCGGGCGCCGAGCTCCCCTGGGCGAAGCTCGAGAACCCCTTGTAGCCGAGGGCGCGCAGGCCCTGGGCCTGCTCGTAGTAGGCCGCCAGCTGGCGCCGGACGATGGGGTCGCGGTCGAGGCCCCGCCGGGCGGCCATCTCGATCAGGTCGGCCACCGCCTGCTGCACGAACGACACGCCCTGCACCCACAGCCCGCCGCGCTCGTGGGCGAGCGAGCCCTGCGTGATGCGCCAGCCGTCGTTGAGGGCGCCGACCAGGTTGTCGCGTGGCACCTCGACGTCGGTGAAGAACACCTCGGCGAACTCGGTCGAGCCGGAGATGTTCCGAAGCGGCCGGACGTCGATGCCGGGCGTGGCCATATCGAGGATGAGGACGCTGATCCCCTTGTGCTTGGGCACGTCGCGATCGGTGCGCACGTAACAGAAGCACTTGCCGGCGATCATGGCGTAGGACGTCCACACCTTCTGGCCGTTGACGACGAAGCGGTCGCCGTCGAGGACGGCACGCGTCGAGAGCGACGCGAGATCGGACCCCGCGTTCGGCTCGCTCATGCCGATGCACCAGACGGTGTCGCCACGAATGGCTGCAGGCACGAGACGCTTCTGCTCGTCGGTGCCGAACTCGAGCAGGCTCGGCGCCACGATCGCATAGCCGGGGAAGTGGACGGACCGCGGGATGCCGCGGGTGGCGAGCTCTTCCATGTAGATCAGCGTCTGCACCGGCGTGGCGTTGCGCCCGCCGAGCTCGGGCGGGTAGCCGGGAATCATCCAGCCGTGGTCGAAGAGCGCGGCCTGCCAGTCACGCGCCCACGTCGGGATGATGCGATCGTCGCGGTTGTCGGCCGTGGTGAAGTCGCGCTTGCGCCGGGCCTCAGGCGGCGCGTGCTCGTCGAGGAAACGCCCGAGCTCGGCCCGAAAGGCCTCCTCCTCCGGCCCCCAGGCCAGCTGCAACGCCCACTCCTCCCTGTGTCTGACGGCGGCGTCATGCTACGGGATCGCGCGTCGCCCGCCAGCCGCCGCGTTCCGTATGGTCGGCTGATGCGATGGCGAACGGCAGTCACCGGGTCGGTCGCCGGCGCCGGCCTCTACCTCGGTGTGGCGACCGGCCGGGTGAGCGTCGATATCGGCGTGGGGCGGCGGAAGCGGGCGCTCGGCCCGATCGAGCTCGACGTCGCCGCACCGCGTGCGGTTGTCTTCGACGTGATCTCGGAGCCGTACCGCGGCCGGACGCCGCGGGCCATGGCCGGCAAGCTCCGCGTGCTCGAGCGCGCCGGCGACCTGGTGCTCGCGGAGCACACGACGCCGATCGGCGGGGGCCTGACCGCGATCACCGTAGAGACCGTTCGCTTCGTCCCGCCGGAGCGCGTCGAGTTCCGGCTGGTCCGCGGCCCGGTGCCGGCGGTGTCGGAGAGCTTCGAGCTCACCGACGAGCACGGCCACACCCGGTTGCGGTACGCGGGCGAGCTCGAGACTGATCTGGGGTCTGTCGGTGCGCTGTGGGGAAGGTTGGTGGCGCGGCGGTGGATCGCGGCCGTCGACGGATCGCTGCGCTCGATCAAGGACGAGGCCGAACGCCGTGCTCGGGTCGGTCGGCCGTGACCGACGAGCAGCACGATGTCGTCGTGGTCGGGGGCGGACCGGCCGGGGTGAGCTGCGCGCTGGAGTGCTTCGACATCAAGCTCGACGTCCTCCTTCTCGAGGGCGGCGATGCGTTGGGAGGCCAGCTTCCGGAGATCCCTCATGCGGTACGCAACGTGGCCGTCGGCCGCTTTGCGAGCGGACCCGCGGTGCAGGGAGCGATGGAGGATGCCGCCACGATCCTCGGCGACCGCGCGCGGCTCGGTCACGCGGTGAGCGCCGTCGACGTGACCGCGCCGGCCGTGGAGGCGGCCGGCACGCGCTTCCCCGCCCGGGCTCTCGTAATCGCCACCGGCGCCGCTCGCCGCGAGCTGCCCGCCGCCCCCGACGGTGCCTTCGGGGGTGACGTCTCCTACCTGATCGAGTCGCGCCCCGGTTGGTTCGCGGGCCGGGACGTCGTGGTCGTGGGAGG
>VAXF01000066.1 GCA_005888395.1 Actinomycetota bacterium
GCGCCTTGTCGAGTGGCACGCTGGCCGTGCCCAGCCGCCGGAGGGCACGTTCCAACGGGCTCGGCCGTCGGAGCGCCGCGTAGTGCTCGGCGCGCCGGTCCTCCAGCCACGGGCCCAGGTCGTGGCGGCCCACTCCCTTCGACCGCGCGAGGAGCACGTCGGTGAGCAGGCGGTCGAGCTCGTAGACCGACAGGCAGAACGTGTTGGTGGCGATGACCGCGTCGGGCCGCCCGGCCCGGACCGCGCCGTAGGCGAGCACGTGGGCGGCGAGGAGGTGGTCGAGGGCGCGCACGGTCGCGCCGGTGGCGCCGCGGCGGCCGGGCGGGAAGACCCCGGTGAGGTACGACTGCAGCGCTAGCACGTTGATCTCGTTGAGCGTCACCCACTGGCGGCAGCGATCGGCCAGCCGGCCGGCGGCGAGGGTGACCCACGCCGCGAACCGCTCGGGTGCGTCGACGGAGAGCCAGAACTCCTCGCCCAGCCACGCCGGGTGGGTGAAGTGGTGCAGGGTCACGAGCGGCTCGAGGCCGCGCTCACCGCAGGCGTCGAGGATCGCCGCGTAGCGGTCGAGGGCGGTGTCGTCGACGGCGCCCTCGGCGGGTTCCACGCGCGCCCACTCGACCGACAGCCGGAACGCGTCGCAGCCGGCGGCGACGGCGCGATCGAGCTGCTGCTCGTACCCGTCCCAGAACCCGAGGGCGTCGCCGCTGGGCTCGACCCGCCCGGCGCGCTCCCAACCGCCCCAGTTGTTCGCCGGCCGGCCGGGGCCGTTGTAGCCGCCCTCGATCTGGAACCCCGCGGTGGCCACGCCGAAGCGAAATCCCTCGGGCACGCCCATGCCGACGACCCTAGCGAGCGGCCCAAAACCCGACTATGGTGGTCAGGAATTCGCGAAGGAGGCCGGGCCATGGCGAAGTACCTGGTGGTCGAGACGAGGGACCCCTTCGATTCCAACGACGTCGACGACGTCTACGACCTGGCCACCGGCCTGGCCGACGACTCCAACGACGTCACGGTGTTCCTCGTGCAGAACGGCGTGCTGCCCGTCCGCAAGAAGTCGGCGGCGGCCAAGCGGGTGGCGCAGCTGGCGAAGAAGGTCACCGTCCTCACCGACGACTTCTCGCTGCGCGAACGGGGTATCGAGGTCGACGAGGTCGTCGACGGCGTCAGGGCTTCCGACATCGACACGCTGGTCGACCTCATCGCCGAGGACGGCCGCAAGGTCATCTGGCACTGAGGAGGCGAGACACATGGCGAAGACGATCACGTTCGCGCTGATGGATCCCCCGTACGAGACCGCGGCCACAACGACGGCCTTCCGAATCATCGACTCCGCCCTGCGCAAGGGCCACAAGGTCAACGTGTTCGCCTACGAAGGCGCGGTGAACCTCACCATGGCCGGCCAGTCGCCCCACCCCAACCCGGTGAAGGGCACGTCGGCGGAGGAGGAGGAGCACCCCAACACCAAGGACTGGGTGTCGTCGCTGCTCAAGAACCACGGCGACCGGTTGGAGTGGATCAACTGCGGGCTGTGCGTCGACGAGCGCGGCGCCGCCGACACGGTCGAGGGGCCGAAGCGCGGCAGCCCCAAGGAGTTCGCCGAGTGGGTCAAGGCGTCCGACAACACGGTCGTCATCCCGGCCAAGTAGGGGAGGACACGCGATGGCAACCAAGGTGCTGAGCATCGTCGAGACGGCCTACCGGGCCACGCTCGAGGAACAGGACGACACGATCCTCTGGCTCAACCACATGCTCAAGAACAACGGCCTCGACGTCACCCTCCTGCTGCGGTCGAACGCGGTCAACGAGGCGGTCAAGGGTCAGGACGCGAGCGGGTTGAAGTTCGGCGACGTGCCGCTCAAGCACGCACCCGCGCTCGACGGCGACATCGCCGACCTGATCGAGAAGGGCGTGCCCGTCTACTACGTGAAAGAGGACCTCGAGGAGCGCGGCATCCCGGAGGGCAGGCTGATCGACGGGCTCAAGTCCGTGTCACGCAAGGAGCTCCCGGGCATGCTCGACGGCTTCGAGCTCGTCTGGCACTGGTAGGAGGCCCAACCCCCTCGACTTTTTCACGTGGGACCACCGCCCACGCGCCCTCCACGTACAAAGTCGCTAGGGGTTCAGCTTCAGCGCCACCGCGAGCCGTTCCAGCGCCTCCGGCTCGAACGGCGCGCGGGCGGCGATGTTGACCTGGTCGGCGCCCTCGTCGACGTAGCGGCCGATGTGGTCGAGCACTTGATCCTCGGAGCCCGTGAGCACCCCGGGCCGCACGAACTCGGCCATGTTCCCGAACTGGGCCCGCAGTGACTCGTCGGTCCACGCCAGCCCGACGTTGACGGCGCGGCGGATCGTGGCCGGGTCGCGGCCGACCTCGTCGCACCGCTCGGCCAAGACGGCGCGCTTGTGGGCGAAGACCTCGGGCGCGATGAACGGGATGTTCCAGCCGTCGGCGAAGCGGGCCGCGATCCGCAGCGTGCGCTGCTCGCCGGCGCCGCCGATCCAGATCGGGAGCTCGGCCTGCACCGGACGCGGCTCGCACCGGGCGTCGGTGAGGACGAAGTGGTCGCCCTTGAAGTCGGTCACCTCGTCGCGCAGCAGCCCGCGCACGCACTGCACGCCCTCCTCGAGCATGTCCATGCGCACCTTCACCGCCGGGAACGGGATGCCGTAGGCGTCGTACTCGAGCTGGCTCCAGCCCGCGCCGAGCCCGATGTCGGCCCGGCCGTGCGAGAGGTGGTCGATCGTGGCGATGGCGTTGGCCAGCACTGCGGGATGGCGGTAGCCGATCGAGTAGACGAGCGACCCGCACCGCACGCGCGTCGTCGTGCACGCGAGGGCGGCGTGCGCGCTCACGGCTTCGAGGCAGACGGCGCCGCCCGTCATGTCGGCGGCGTAGAAGTGGTCCCAGATCGAGATCCATTCGAAGCCGGCGGCCTCGATGCGCCGCCACAGCCCGATCAGCTCGTCGGTGGTCGTGTTCTGTAGCCCCGTGTGCACCCCGTAGACGGTCATCTGGTCTCCCGATGGTCAGTGGAACAGCGTCCCGGCGTTGGCGGGGATCGCCGAGAGGTCGGCGGCGCCGATCTCGCCCCGCACCTCCTGGCGGGCCCGCTCGAGGTTGACCGGGATGCGGTCGGCTTCGAGCCACTCGCCGACCTCGTCCGGCAGGAGCGGGGTGTCGTCGCGCGCCGCGGCGAGCAGCGCGGCGAGGTGGTCGCGGACGAGGGCCAGCTCACGCGTCCCGCCGACCGGCCCGTGACCCGGCACGACGACGGCAGGGTCGAGGGCGAGCAGGTCGTCGAGGGCGGCGACCCACGACGACACCAGGCCCTGGAAGGCGAGCGGCGCGACGCCGAAGAAAGCGAGGTCGCCCGTGAACAGGACCCGCGACGACGGCAGCCAGACGGCGACGTCGGCGACGGTGTGGGCCGGCGCGTACGACCGGAGCCGCGCGTCGCGCGGCAGGTCGAGGCCGTCGAGGGACGGCTCGGGCGGCACCACGTCGAGCGACTCGAAACGGCCGGCGTAGGCGGGGATGAAGCTGTCGTAGACCGCGGCCGGAGGCGGGTGGGCGATCGCGTCGGCCGACTTCGGGTGGGCCACGAGCCGGGCGCCGTCGAACACGGCATTGCCGCCGACGTGGTCGACGTGGTGATGGGTGTTGAGCACGACGTCGGCACGGGCCCCCCGGCGCCGGAGCTCCGCGGCGATGCCCTCGGCCATCTCCGGGAACATCATCGTGTCGATCACGAGGGCGCGGCCCTCGTCGTGGACCAGGCCGGCGTTCGACACGCCCGTCTCGCCCCGGCCGTGGACGATGGCGACGACGCCCTCGGCGACCTCCGTGGCTCGCCATCGTCCACGGCCGGGGCGAGACGGGCGTGTCGAACGCCGGCCTGGTCCACGAGCACGTGCTCATCAGCTATCCGGGCGACACGCTCGATCCCGCCGGCTGGTCGTGGGACCGCGCCGCGTGCATCGACCGTGCCGTCGAGCGCATGGAACAGCTGCGCGACCACGGCGTGCGCACGTTCGTCGACCCGTGCCCGATCGACCTCGGCCGCGACCCCGAGCTGCTGGCCGAGGTGGCGCAGCGGTCGGGCATGCAGATCGTGTGCGCCACCGGCTTCTACCACGAGGAGATCGGCATCCCGTGGTACTGGCGCGTGCGCACGTCGGAGGAGATCGCCGAGCTCTACCTGCACGAGATCGAGCACGGCATCAGCGACACGGGCATCAAACCGGGGGTGATCAAGATCGCCACCTTCGACCCCGTCGGCGAACACGATCGCAAGGTGGTCGCCGCTGCGGGCATGGCATCGGTCGCGTCGGGGCTGACGTGCATCACCCACTGTGAGAACTCGGTCGGCGGCGACGTGCAGCAGGACGTGCTCGCCGAGCAGGGCGTCGACCTCGGGCGCTGCCTCATCGGGCACCAGGACCACACCGACGACGCCAACAAGCTGATCGCCATCGCCGAGCGCGGGTCGTTCGTGGGCATCGACAGGGTCGGCTACTCGATCCTCACGCCGGAGGACCGCCGCGTCGAGCTCGTCAAGGCGCTCGTCGACGCGGGTCACGCCGATCGCGTGTGCCTGAGCCAGGACCACATGTGCTGCCTGCGCTCGCCCAAGTTCCCGTACGCGGTGCCGCCGCAGTTCGCGGAGGTCTACGAGCAGATCCTGCCGAGCGTCTACGAGCAGATGCACGGCCGCCCGCACACCTATCTCTTCACCGACTTCCAGCCGGTCCTCGAGAAGGCCGGCGTCGACCGCGCCGCGTTCGACTCGATGCTGCTCGACAACCCGCGGCGTCTGTTTGGGGGTGCCGGGTAGGGTCGCGACCCGATGGGACCGCTCGAGGGGTTGAAGATCATCGAGATGGCCGGCATCGGACCCGGCCCGTTCGCGGCGATGATGCTCGCCGACATGGGCGCGGAGGTGGTGCGCGTCGACCGCCTCGCCTACCGCGGCAACGCCGATCCGGCGCGCGACGTCCTCAACCGCGGCCGCGCCTCGGTCGGCGTCGACCTCAAGCATCCCGATGGCGTGCAGCTGGTCCTGCGGCTGGCCGAGCAGGCCGACGGCCTCATCGAGGGGTTCCGGCCGGGCGTGATGGAGCGGCTCGGGCTCGGCCCCGACGAGTGCCTCGCCCGCAACCCGCGGCTCGTCTACGGGCGCATGACCGGCTGGGGCCAGGACGGGCCGCTCGCGCACGCCGCCGGTCACGACATCGACTACATCGCCATCGCCGGCGCGCTCAACAATTTCACGCGGAAGGGCGACCGACCGGTGCCGCCGTTGAACATGGTCGGCGACTTCGGCGGCGGGGGAATGCTGCTCGCCTTCGGCGTCGTGTGCGGCCTGCTCGAGGCGGGCCGCAGCGGCAAGGGCCAGGTGGTCGACGCGGCGATGGTCGACGGTGCGGCCGTGCTCATGACGATGATCTACGCGTTCATGGCCATGGGTATCTGGCAGGACGACCCCGGCACCAACATCCTCGACACGGGTGCGCCGTTCTACGAGGTGTACGAGTGCGCCGACGGGAAGTTCCTCGCCGTCGGCGCCATCGAGACGCAGTTCTATGCCGAGCTCCTGAAGCGCACCGGCCTCGAGAACGAGGAACTGCCGTTCCAGCTCGATCGCCCGCAGTGGCCGGCGATGAAGGAGCGCTTCGCCGAGCTCTTCAGGACGAAGACGCGCGACGAGTGGGCCGCCATCCTCGAGGGCACCGACGCGTGCGCCGCGCCGGTGCTGTCGTTGAGCGAGGCCCACACCCACCCGCACAACCGGGCGCGAGGAACGTTCGTCGAGAAGGACGGGATCCTGCAGCCCGCGCCGGCGCCACGGTTCAGCCGCACACCGCCCGAGATCAGCCGGCCGGCGCCGGCCCCGGGCGCCGACACCGACGAGGTGCTGGGCGCGTGGGGCCTCGACGCAACCGAGATCGGCAAGCTCCGCGAGGCCGGCGCGGTCGGCTGAGTCGATGGCCACGCTCGTCACGTTCCACGCTCACCCCGACGACGAGTCGATCGCCACAGGCGGCGTGATGGCCAAGGCGGCGGCCGAGGGACACCGGGTGGTGCTCGTGATCGCGACCAAGGGTGAGCACGGTGAGGTGGCCGAGGGCGTGCTGCTCCCCGACGAGGCCCTGTGGCAGCGCCGCGTCGAGGAGACCCAACGCGCCGCCGAGATCCTCGGCGTGTCGCGGGTCGAGTTCCTCGGCTACGTCGACTCCGGGATGATGGGAACGCCCG
>VAXF01000118.1:0-6916 GCA_005888395.1 Actinomycetota bacterium
ATCTTCTCGCCGCCCGAGTTGATCGACACCGACCCGCGCCCGAGCAGCGTGATCGTGCCGTCGGCCTCGACGGTCGCGAAGTCGCCGGGCAGCACCCAGCGCACGCCATCGCGCTCGACAAATGTGGCCGCCGTGTTCGACGGGTCCTTGTGATAGCCGAGCGGGATGTGGCCCTTGCGCGCCAGGCGGCCGATCACGCCTGACCCGGGGGCGACGGGCTGCAGGTCGCCGTCGAGCACCGTCGTGTGCTCCGCCATCGTGAAGCGCGGGCCGGCGGCGGGGCCGTCGAAGTCGAGCACCGCGCCGCTGGCGCCGCTCTCCGACGCGCCGAAGCTGTCGGTGACGACCACGCCCGGCAGGCGCTCGCGCAGCTGCTCCTTCACGGTCTTCGACAGGATGGCGCCACCCGAGCCGACACCCCGGAGCGACGACAGGTCGTAGCGGCCTCCCTCGAGAGACTCCGCCAGCGGGCGGCCCATGGCGTCGCCCACGATCATCACCGACTGGGCCCGCTCGCGCTCGGCCAGCGCCCAGACCTCGCCGGCGTCGAAGTGGCGGCCCGTGTAGAGGATCACCGTGCCGCCTCCGTAGAAGCAGATGAAGCTGACCCATTGCCCGCCGCCGTGCATCATCGGCGCGCACACCAGGTAGCGCAGCCCGTTCTGCCGCGCCTTGTCGGCCAGCTCCTCCGGACGTGCGATCGGCGGGCCGCCGAAGTTCCCGCCACCCATGGCGGCCATGAAGATGTCCTCGCTGCGCCAGACCGTGCCCTTCGGCATGCCGGTCGTACCGCCGGTGTAGAGCACGTACGGGTCGTCGGGCGAGCGTTCGACCGCCGGACGCTCGCCGGACACCGTGGCAAGGGCGTCCTCGTAGTCGTCCTCGAACACGACGACGTGCCGCAGGGCAGGCAGCTCGGGTCGTACCGCGTCGACTCGTTCCCGCAGGTCGCGCGCGACGAAGAGGGCGAGGAGGTCGGCGTTGTCGAACAGGTAGAGAAGCTCGTCCTCGACGTAGCGGTAGTTGACGTTGATGGGCACGGCGCGGGCCTTGAAGCACCCGAGCATGACCTCGACCCACTCGGCGCAGTTCCACGCCTGGATGCCGACATGGTCACCGGCGCCGACACCAGCCTCGATCAGATGGTTGGCGACGCGGTTGGCGCGCTCGTCGAGCTCGGCGTAGGTGCGACGGGCCTCGCCGGCGACCAGCGCGTCGCGGTCGGGCACCGCGTCGACGACGACCTCGAAGAGGTCGGCGAGGTTGAACGTCTTCAAGCGCGGGCGCTCAGACGTTGACGAGGCGGTTCAGCCGCTCGGTGGCCTCGACGTACTCCTCGACCAGGTCGAAGATCACGTCCTTCACCGGGCGCACCTTCTGCATGCGGCCGACGATCTGCCCCACCGGCATCGTCGTCAGCTCCTTCACCTGGTACTTGGCAATGCGCCGCTGCGCCTCGCTGATCAGCATGTACTGCAGGGGCATCGGCAGGGTGCCCGGCGAGTCGTCTCGCTCCCAGATCTCGGTCCAGTCCGTGCGCAGCATGCG
Organism: Actinomycetota bacterium; assembly: GCA_005888395.1. Taxonomy (GTDB): domain Bacteria; phylum Actinomycetota; class Acidimicrobiia; order Acidimicrobiales; family AC-25; genus AC-25. The sequence goes on from VAXF01000118.1 coordinate 1,549, forward strand.
CGCCGGCTTGCCCGTCCACGAGCGCGACCGCACGGTGTCGCGCGACGACGCGTGGAGGAGCTTGTCGACGACGAGCGGGCTCATGTCGCTCTCGGCCGTCGTCAGCCAGATCGAGCCGGTCCAGACGCCGTCGCACCCGAGCGCGAGGGCCGCGGCGATCTGCCGGCCGCTGCCGATGCCACCGGCGGCGAGGACGGGCGCGGGCGCGACCGCGTCGACAACCTCGGGCCACAGGACGATCGAGGCCACGTCGCCCGTGTGGCCGCCCGCCTCGGTGCCCTGGGCGACAACGACGTCGACGCCCTGGTTCACCTGACGCTCGGCCTGCTGCACGCTGCCGCACAGGGCGGCCACCTGCAGGTCGTGGGCGTGCGCCAGGTCGACGACGTCCTTCGGTGGCGGCCCGAGCGCGTTCGCCAGCAGGCTGATCGGGTGGGCGAGGGCGATCTCGACCTGCTCGCGCCCCTTCTCGTGCACCCAGCCGAGCAGGCCCTCGGGCCGATCGTCCTCCGCGGTGAGCGGCGGCACGCCGTACTCGGTGAGCACCTTGTCGAGCCAATGACGGTGCTGCTCCGGGATCATCGACTGCAGCTGGTCGGCCATGCGGTCGGGGTCGAGCTCGCCGGCGCCCGCGTACGACGCGGGCATCACCACGTCGACGCCGTAGGGCTTGCCGTCGACGTGCTCGTCGATCCAGTTGAGCTCGATGTCGAGCTGTTCGGGCGAGAAGGCGAGCGCCCCGAGGACGCCGAGCCCACCGGCGCGGCTCACGGCGGCGACGACGTCGCGGCAGTGGCTGAAGGCGAAGATCGGCAGGTCGATGCCGAACGTGTCGCAGATGCGCGTGTGCATTACTGGACCTCCTGCGGGACGCTGGCGGCGTTCGCGACGGCGAGCGCCCAGGGATAGTCGGGCTTGCCGCTCGGCTGGCGCTGGACCGCCTCCACGAGGTGAAGGCGCCGGGGCACCTTGTAGCCGGCGAGGCGCGTGCGGCAGTGCGCCTGGATGTCGTCGAGCGTCGGCGTGACGCCCTCGCGCGGCTGGACGACCGCGGCGACGCGCTGGCCCCAGCGCTCGTCGGGTACGCCGACGACGACGACGTCGTACACGTCGGGATGCGCCTTCACCGCAGCCTCGACCTCTTCCGGGAAGATCTTCTCACCGCCCGAGTTGATCGACTGCGAGCCGCGGCCGAGGAGGGTGATCGTGCCGTCGGCCTCGACGAGGGCGTGGTCGCCGGGCACCGCGTAGCGAACGCCGGCGACCTCGACGAACGTCTCGGCCGTCTTCGCTGCGTCGTTGTAGTAGCCGAGCGGGATGTTGCCGGCGCGGGCGAGCCGCCCCACGACACCGGATCCGGGCGCGACGGGCTTCAGGTCGTCGTCGAGCACCATCGTGCCCGGCACGGGGTTCACCGTCGGTCCGCCCTTCATGGCCGTCTTGCCGGGCGTGACCATGACCAGCCCGTTGCTGCCCGACTCCGACGAGCCGATGGCGTCGGTCATCACCAGGTTGGGCAGGTGCTCGAAGAGCTGTTCCTTCACCGACGGGGAGAACACGGCGGCGCTGCTGCTGATCCCGACGAGCGACGAAAGGTCGTAGGCGGCGCCCGGCTCCTCGAGCGCCTCGACGAGTGGCCGGGCCATGGCGTCGCCGGTGATCATGATCAGGTTCACCCGCTCGTGCTCGACGAGGCGCCACACGCGGTGTGGGTCGAACTTGGCCACGAGCACGACCTTGTTCCCGATGAAGCTGCTGCTCATCACCGCCCACTGGGTCGCGCCGTGCATGAGCGGGGCGATGGGCAGGAACGTCACCGGGTTGCCGGCGAGGCCTTTCTCGACCATCTGCTCCGGCCGCTCGACCCGATCGCCCGTGATCGTGTCGAGGCCGCCACCCAGGGCGAAGAAGACGTCCTCCTGCCGCCAGACCACCCCCTTGGGCATGCCGGTGGTACCCCCGGTGTAGAGGACGTAGAGGTCGTCGGGCGAGCGGGGGCCGAAGTCGCGCTCGGGTGACTGGGCCGCCAGCGCCGCCTCGTAGTCGACGGAGCCGAGGCCCGTGACGTCGGCGCCGCTGCCGTCGTCGATCACCAGCGCGTGTCGCAGCTTGGGGAGCTGGTCGCGCACGGCGGCGACTCGGGGCGCGAACTCGCGGTGGTGCACGAGGGCGACGAGGTCGGCGTTGTCGAAGAGGTAGCGCAGCTCGTCCTCGACGTAGCGGTAGTTGATGTTCACCCAGACGGCGCGGATCTTCATCGTTGCCCAGATGGCCTCGACCCACTCCACCGAGTTGTACGCGTGGATCCCCACGTGGTCGCGGGGGGCGACACCGTTCGCGGCCAGATGATGGGCAAGACGGTTGGCGCGCGCCTCCATCTCGGCGTACGTACGGCGTCTGCCCTCGGCCACCAGGTATTCGCGCTCACCAAACGCGTCGACCGCGTGCTCGAACAGGTCGGCGAGGTTGAACTCCATCGGGCTGTAGTAGAACACGTTCTGACTTTGGACGCCAAGGGAGGGGTGGCCTGTCGTGAGCGAGCCGAAGGCGAGCGAACCGGAGACAGAGCAGCTGACTCATCGCCACCGCCGGAGGCGGTGGCCCAGATGAGTGTGGGAACCGAGCACCTGCTGGTCGAGCGCGTCGGGTCGACGGTGGTCGTCACCATGAACCGGCCGGAGGCCAAGAACGCGCTGAGCCTGCCGATGCTCGTCGGCATGGCCGACGCGTGGGTCGACATCGACGGTGACGACTCGGTGCGCTGCGCGGTGCTCACGGGCGCGGGCGGCACGTTCTGCTCGGGGATGGACCTGAAGGCCGTCGGCGAGCCCGGCGCCGAGCAGTACCGCCACCGGATGGCCGAGGATCCCGACCTCCACTGGAAGGCGCTCCTGCGCCACTACTCCCTGCGCAAGCCGCTGATCGCCGCGGTCGAGGGCTACGCGGTCGCCGGCGGCACCGAGATCCTCCAGGGCACCGACATCCGCGTGGCCGGCGAGAGCGCGACCTTCGGCGTGTTCGAGGCGCGCCGCGCGCTGTTCCCTGTCGGCGGGTCGACCGTGCGCCTACGCCGCCAGATCCCCTACACCCACGCGATGGAGATGCTCCTCACGGCGCGGGCGTACTCGGCCACGGAGGCGCTGGCCGTCGGCCTGATCGGCCGGGTGGTGCCCGACGGGAAGGCGCTCGAGGTGGCGCTCGAGCTGGCCGCGATGATCGGCGACAACGGCCCGCTGGCGGTGGAGGCGATCAAGAAGTCGGTGCGCGAGACGGAGGGCATGTCCGAGGTCGACGGGCTCGCCCGCGAGCTCGAGATCGGCTGGCCCATCTTCGCCACCGAAGACGCCAAGGAGGGCCCGCGCGCGTTCGCCGAGAAGCGCAAGCCCGACTTCAAGAAGCGCTGATCGCGCCCTGCAGGATCTCGTCAGCGGCGCGCTCGCCGGATCGCACGGCCCCGTCCATCGCGCCGTGCGACGTTCCCGCGGTCTCGGTGCCCGCCCAGTGGATGCGGCCGATCGGCTCCCGCAGCAGCCGCCCGTACTGGGTGAGCACGCCGGGACCGAAGTGAGCCATCGAGCACCCACGCGTCCATTCCTCCTCGGCCCAGTTCTGCTCCGTCGTTTCGATCGGCGACGACGCCTTCGGTCCGAAGCGCCGGCGCATGATGTCGAGCACGATCCGGCGGCGGTCGTCGGGCTGCAGCGCGGCGAGGGTGCGCGCCTTGGGACCCGCCGCGTAGAGCGCCATGACGCCGACGTCTCCCGGCGGCGGCGTGGTGTCGAGCGTGACCTCGTAGGGGTCGTCCATCGCCACTGAGGCGCCCGAGACGCCGTCGGAGCGCCAGAACGGCTCGTTGTACACGACCACCGCCTTGATTTCGGTGCCCGCCGGAAGCTGGTGGAGCAGCAACGCGCGGTCGGCCGCCAACGGGGGATCGAAGTGCACGCGGCTGGCGAGCGCGGGAGGGATCGCCATGATGGCGTGCCGTGCCACGACGGTGATCTCGGGGCTCACCACCTCGACGGCGTCGGCGCGGTGGGTGACGGCATGGACCGGCGTGCCGAGCACGACGGAGTCGCCGAGCTCGGCCGCCATCGCCTCCGGGATCGACTGCGCGCCACCCACGAACTGGTCCTGCTGGTAGCCGCCCTCCACGGTCATGAGCGCCTCGAGGTTGCCGGCCGAGCGGATCAGGTACAGGACGTCGAGCAGCGACACCTCCGACAGGTCGCAGCAGAAGAGGGCGCGAATGGTGGTCTCGATTAGCACCCGTGCTTGCCGCGTCGGGACGTTGGTGCGCGTGAGCCAGCCGGCGGCGGTCTGGGCGTCCCACTCGCTCGCGCGCGGCGCGTCCCATGGCGCGTCGACGGGAACCTTCTTGGCCATCGCGTTGAGCCGGTAGATGGCCTGGCCGGCGCTGAGCAGCGCGAGCGGGTTGATGCGCGGCACGTCGCCTCGATAGCGACGGACCTTGCCGCCCGTCGCCAGGATCGTGTCTCCTGCCGTGTGTGTCGCGAAGGTCGAGACCCCCATCTCCTTGGTGAGGGCGTGGAGCCGGTCGTGGTGCGGCCCGATGAATGTCGCGCCCACGTCGATGCGGAGGCCGCTCGCGCCCGGCCTCGTCCACACCCGCCCCCCGACCCGGTCGCGGGCCTCCACGACGGTGACGGCCCGGCCGCCCTGGGAGAGGCGCCGGGCGGCGGTCAGGCCGGCCAGGCCGGCGCCGATGACACAGACATCCGTCTCGATCTTGTTCGTGGGCATGCCGGGACGCTAACATGCGGGCAGCACGCATGTCTATCGAGGAGGTGGAGAATCCGATGGCGGCAGGCACCACCACGCGGCGGCCACGGCGCACCCAGGCGGAGCGGACGGCGACGACGCGAGCGGCGCTGCTCGGCGCGGCGCGCGAGCTGTTCGCCGAGCGAGGCTTCGCGAACACCGGCCGGGAGGACATCGCCGAGCGGGCGGGCGTCACGCGGGGCGCGCTGTACCACCACTTCGCCTCGAAGGCCGAGGTCGCCGCGGCGGTCGTCGCCGAGCTCGATGCCGAGCTCGTCGAACACGTCGTCGCGGCGGCGCGGGCAGGGACGACGGCATACGACCAGCTGCGGCGGAGCTGCCGCGCCTATATCGACGCGTGCGCGGAGCCGGCGATCGCGCGCATTCTCGCCGATGCCCCGAGCGTGCTCGGGATGCAGGAGTGGCGGGCGTCCAGCGAGTCGTGCGTACCGTTGCTCGAGGCCGCGCTCGCCAACCTCGCCCGGGAGGGCGTCGATGTCCCCGGCGAGCCGCGATTCGCGGCTGTGTTGGTGCTCGGCATGCTCAACGAGGCCGCCCTGTCGGTGGCATCGGCGCCGAAGCCCCC
>VAXF01000118.1:6939-12313 GCA_005888395.1 Actinomycetota bacterium
ACCTGAGCTACGCCGGCCGGATCGCCGGGAGATAGAGGTTCGTCAGGGTGGCGGCGGCACCCGCACCGAAGACGGCGGCGGGGATCCACAGGACCGGGTGGTCGCCGGAGAGCATGTGGAAGCGCACCGCGGCGGCGTAGTAGGCGACCAGCGCGGCGGACGTCAGAGCGCCGAGTCTGGGCAGCTTCAGGCCGACCAGCAGTCCTCCCGCCGTCGTGACCTTGATCACCGGTAGCGCCGGACGCAGCCTGTCGGGAACGCCCAGGTGGTCGAGATGGGCCTCGACGTAGCGACGCGGGATCGAGTTGCCGATCGCGTCGACGACCTGCGCCGCCGCCAGCCAGATGGCGAGCCGTTCCGTCCGTTCCGGCATCGGGCCGGGAGCGTACCGTCCGCGTGAGCGCGAGGATCGCGTCATGACGCGGGAGGAGGTCGTCGTCGAGCGCCGCGGTGACGTGGCGGTGATCGTGCTCAACCGCCCGGAGGTACGGAACGCGGTCAATGCGGCGATGGCCCGAGCGATCGTCGACGCGGTGGTGGCTTGCAAGGACGCCGGCGCCATCGTGCTGACGGGCGCCGATCCGGCGTTCTGCGCGGGGCTCGACCTGCGCGACCTCGGGGTCGACGACATGGGCGAGCTGGCGCCGTTCGTCGCCGCCGTCGACGAGTCGGAGGTGCCGGTGGTCGCCGCAGTCAACGGCCCGGCCGTGACCGGGGGGTTCGAGCTGGCTCTTGCCTGCGACTTCATCGTGGCGTCGGAACGCGCCGCGTTCGCCGACACCCACGTCCGCGTCGGCGTGTACCCGGGGCCCGTTGCGGTCGACCTGCCGAGGCGCGTCGGCATCGCCATGGCTCGCGAGATGTCGCTCACGGGCAACTTCGTCGACGCGGCGACCGCGCTCCGCATCGGGCTGGCCAACCACGTCGTCCCGCACGAGCAGGTCGTCGACGTGGCCGTCGAGCTCGCGACCGCGATCGCCGAGCAGGACCGGGAGATGGTCCGGCTGCTGCGTCAGGACTGGACGCAGACGGCGGACGCACCGCTGGCCGACGCCCGTCGCATCCATATGGAGTTCGCGAGGCATTCACCAACGACGAGCAGCGGCGCCGGCATCGCGCAGCGCCGGGACGCCGTGCTCGAGCGGTCGCGCGTCCAGCGCGGCACCTCGGGTCCGGACGATGACTTTCTTCTACGAGGGAGAGAAATTGGTCGCTAGCCGACCGATATCTCTCCCTCACGCCTCAAGGCAGCTAGCCGGCCATCCCCTCCAGCCCCGGCCACGGCACGGCGGGGGAGATGAACAGGCCCTCGGCCTCGGCCAGCAGCTGGCTGCCGCAGCGGGACTTGCCCCAGCACCAGATCTTGCGGCCCTGCACGCGGTCGACGCCGGCCTCGTAGTCGATCCGCTCCCCGAGCGGGGTCGGCCGGCGCATCTTGATGGTGAGCGTGCCGGTGAAGCCGGCTCTCCCCGACGCGATCTGTGCCCACCCGAGCAGGTCGTCGAAGGCGGCGGCGACGAAGCCCCCGTGCAGACATCCCGGCGGGCCCTCGTACGGGGCGGTGTACACCGCCCAGCCGCGCGTGAGCTCGCCCTCGGACCACAGGTGCAACGGCGCGGCGAGGGGATTGCTGCGGCCGGTGATTCCGCTCCGCTCGAGCAGGGCGGCGTCGGGGCCGCGGGCCATGGCCGCGCCGCCCTTCTCCCGCAGCGACGGCAGCGGCTCCAACTTGTCGGCCAGCGCCCGGGCCGCGTCGACCAGCGCGTCGAGCTCCGCCATGCCCGTGCGCTCGATGTCGAGCAGGGCGATGTCCTCGATGGCCCGCTTGGTCTGGCGGACCAGCTCGTGCTTGCGGGCGCGCGGGCCGTCCTCGGGTGGGTCGTCGGTGCGGTAGACGTCGTGGGCGTCGCGGGGCAGCGGCATCAGATCGCCCGTTCCCGGCCCTCCCAGTAGGGGTCGCGCAGCTTGCGCTTGTAGAGCTTGCCGTTGGGGTCGCGCGGCATCTCGGCAGTGAAGTCGATCGACTTCGGGGTCTTGAACTTCGCCAGCCGGCCCGCGCACCACCCGAGGATCTCGTCGGCCAGCGCCGGCGACGGCTCCACGCCCGCGGCCGGCTCGATCACCGCCTTGACCTCCTCGCCCCAGTCGTCGTGGGGGATGCCGAACACGGCCGCATCGCCGACCTTCGGGTTCGTCAGCAGCACGCTCTCGATCTCGGCCGGGTAGATGTTGGCGCCACCCGAGATGATCATGTCGGCCTTGCGGTCGCAGAGGAACAGATAACCGTCGTCGTCGAGATAGCCGATGTCGCCGACAGTGAAGTACTTGCCGGCCCGGTTCTTCTGCGTCTTCTCCTCGTCCTTGTAGTACTCGAACTCGACGCCCTGCATCGCCATGTAGACGGTGCCGATGTCGCTCACGCCGACCGGGTTGCCGTCGTCGTCGAGCACCACGACCTCCGAGATGGGCCACGGCTTGCCGACGGTGCCCGGCTTCTTCATCCACTCCTCAGGCGTCACGAGCGTGCCGCCGCCCTCGCTGGCCGCGTAGTACTCGTCGATGACCGGGCCCCACCACTCGATCATGCGGCGCTTGACGTCGACCGGGCAGGGCGCGGCGGCGTGCACCATGTGCCGGAGCGACGAGAGGTCGTACTTCGACTTGACCTCGTCGGGGAGCGCGAGCAGCCGGTGGAACTGTGTCGGCACCATGTGCGACGTCGTGACGCCGTGGCGTTCGATCAGTTGGAGCATCCCCTCCGGCGTCCACTTGTCCATCAGCACAACCGTGTGGCCGAGGTGCATCGACGCGCCGCCGAACACGAGCACGGCGGTGTGGTAGAGCGGCGAGCCGACGATGTGGACGTTGCCGTCGGCGGGCTGGATGCCGAACAGGAACAGGATGCCGCCGAAGCCCACCGAGCCGTCCTCGGGGCTGACACCGGGGAGCTTGCGGCGGATGCCCTTCGGCTGCCCCGTCGTGCCCGACGTGTAGTTCATGACCGCGCCCGACGTGCGATTGTCAGGGAGCGACGTGGGCCGGCCCGCTTTCAGCTCGTCGTACGAGCGGAAGCCGGCGACGTCGCCGACGGCGAAGCGCGCCTCCTTCGGGAAGTCGAGCTCTTCGACCGCGGCCGTGCACTCCTCGGCGAAGCGCTCGTCGACGATCAGCGTCTTGGCGCCGCAGTCGTCGACGACGTAGCCGATCTCCGGCCCGACCAGGTGGTGGTTGATCGGCACGAGGTACCAGCCCGCCTGGAGCGCGGCCAGGTAGAGCTCGATCATGGGCGCGCCATTGGGCAGGACGGTTGCGAACGAGTCGCCCTCCTGCAGCCCCAGCTCGCGCAGCCCGTGCACGAGCTGGTTGGCGGCGGCGAGCAGCTCGCCCGACGCGATCTCGCGCCCGTCGGGGTCGACGAGCGCGAGGTACGAGGGATCCTTCTGTGCCAGCGTCCAGAACCCGAGGTCAGCCATCGGCCGAAGAAGCTACTGCCCTTGCGGGCCAGAAGTGGAACGTGTTCTGATACCGGCCGTGCCCGCCGACGACGTGCTCGTCGCCCCCAACATCCTCGAGTACCCCTATGCGCGGTCGGTCGGGCCGGTGATCGGCCGGTTCATGACCGGCCTGCGCGACGGCCGGATCTTCGGCATCCGCGCGAGCGACGGCCGCGTGATCGTGCCGCCCACCGAGTACGACCCGGTCACGAGCGAGACGCTCGGCGAGGACCGCTTCGTCGAGGTCGGCCAGGCCGGAGTGGTCACGACGTGGGCGTGGGTGCACCAGCCCCGCGAGCGGCACCCGCTCCAACGCCCCTTCGGGTGGGCGCTCGTGAGGCTCGACGGCGCCGACACGGGACTGCTGCACGCGGTGGACGCGGGCGACGAGAGCCGGATGGCCACGGGCATGCGCGTGCGTGTGCGCTGGAGAGACGAGCGCGTGGGCGAGATCCAGGACATCGCCTGCTTCGCGCCCGAGGCTGGGTGATGGCCGAGCCCGTCACCCGCATCAGCACGCCGATGCGGCTCGAGTACCGCTTCACGCCGGGGCGAGCAGCGTCGCGCTTCCTGCGCCACGTCGAGCAGGGTGAGCTGCTCGGCCAGCGCTGTCCCAACTGTCGCAAGGTGTACATTCCGCCGCGTGGCGCGTGCGCGGCGTGCGGCGTGCCCACCGACGAGGAGGTGCGGGTCGCCGACAAGGGGACCGTCACGACCTTCTGCGTCGTCAACGTGCCGTTCTACGGCCAGAAGATCGAGATCCCCTACGTGTCGGCCACGATCCTGCTCGACGGCGCCGACATCGGGATCTTCCACCTCGTGCAGGAAGTGCCCGCCGAGGACGTCCACATGGGCATGCGCGTCGAGGCCGTCTGGCACGACGAGCGCCGGCCGACGCTCGAGAGCATCAGCCACTTCAAGCCCACCGGCGAGCCCGACGCGCCGTTCGAGTCGTACAAGGATTACGTCTAGATGCGCGACGTCGCTGTCGTGTCGTTCGCGCAGTCGAAGAGCGTGCGCGACGAGGATGCCAACGAGGTCGAGATCCTCATGCCCGTCGTGTCCGAGGCCATCGAGCAGTCCGGCGTGCCGCGCAAGCAGATCGGCTTCACGATGTCGGGGAGCTGCGACTACCTCGCGGGTGTGCCCTTCGCCTTCGTCTCGGGCCTCGACGCGGTCGGTGCGTGGCCGCCGATCCGCGAGTCGCACGTGGAGATGGACGGCGCGTGGGCCATGCACGAGGCGTGGACACGGCTCCAGCACGGCGACCTCGACTCGGCCCTCGTCTACGCCTTCGGCAAGTCGTCGCTCGGCGACCTGCCCGACGTGCTCGTGCTCCAGCTCGACCCCTATTACCTGGCGCCGCTCTGGCCCGACTCGATCAGCCTGCACGCGCTGCAGGCGCGGGCGTGGCTCGACGCCGGCCACGACGAGGCCGAGATGGCCGAGGTGGTCGCGCGAAGCCGGGCCAACGCCAAGGCCAACCCCACCGCGCAGCTGGCGGGTGACTACGACGTCGACGCCCTGCTGAAGGAGCCCTACCTCGTGTCGCCGCTGCGGCGCCACGACTGCCCGCCGATCTCGGACGGCGCCGCCGCGCTCGTGCTCGCCGCCGGGGACCTGGCGCGCGAGGTGTGCGAGCGGCCGGCGTGGATCCGCGGCTTCGACCACCGCATCGAGCCCCACAGCATCGGCGCGCGCGACCTCACGACGTCGGCGTCGACCGCGCTGGCCGGGGAGCGGGCCGGCGCCGCGGCCGGTGGCTTCGACGTGGCCGAGCTGCACGCCCCGTTCAGCCACCAGGAGCCGATCCTGCGTGACGCCCTCGGGCTCGATGGCGGCGTGAGCGTCAACCCCTCGGGTGGTGCGCTGGCCGCCAA
>VAXF01000119.1 GCA_005888395.1 Actinomycetota bacterium
TGCGGGCCGCCATGTCGTCGTCGGTCGCCACCGCGGTCGCCAGGTACGTCACTGGTGGCGCGGCGCGGGCCGCGAGCCGTTCGGCCACCGCCGACTTGCCCGACCGGGCCCCGCCCAGCACGAGCGCGATCACGCCTCATCCTGTCCGAGGTGCCGCACGGCGGCCGACAGCTCGCCCAGCGACCGCACCTCGCGGCCGTCGAGGCGCCACGCGGGACCGTCGAGCACGGCCACGTCGACGTCGACCGGACCCTCGTCAACCACCTCGTAGCCCTCGCGCTCGAGGGCCCGGCGGGTCCAGCGGGCGGTGACGCCGTTGCCGCGGACGCGTGCCCGGCCCACCGAGGCGCCGTGTGAGACGAACCGGCCGGCGGCCGTGTCGAAGGTCAGGCCCTCGACCTCGAACGAGCGGGCGAACGAGCCGTCGAGCACCAGGTCCTCGGGTGCGCCGACCCGCACCCGACCTGCGGTGTCGAGGAGCCACACGCTGTCGGCGGTGCGCAACGCCAGGTCGAGCTCGTGGGTCGAGAACAGCACCGCCCGACCCGTGTCGCGCGCGAGCCCGCGTAGGAGGGTGGTCACCTCGACCCGCCGGGCGACGTCGAGGAACGCGGTCGGCTCGTCGAGGAGGAGAACGACGGGCTCCTGGGCAAGGGCGCGGGCGATCATCACGCGCTGGCGTTCGCCGTCGCTCAACTCGCTCACGTCCCGCGACGCGAGGTCGCTCGCGCCGGTGGCCTCCAGCGCCCACGACACCACGGCGTGGTCGTGGGACCGCAGCCGCCCGGCCCAGCCCGTGTAGGGGTAACGGCCGAGAGCGACGAGGTCGTAGGCGCGCAGCAGGCCCACCTCGGCCCGCTCGGTCAGCACGACGCTCACCCGACGCGCCAGGTCGCGTGCCGGCAGACGCTGCACGTCGTGCCCGTCGAGCTCCACCGACCCCGCCAGCCGCGGCTGCATCCCGGCGAGCGTCCGCAGCAGCGTCGACTTTCCCGTGCCGTTCGGGCCCAGCACGCACGCCAGCTCGCCGCCGGCGAGACAGACGTCGACGTCGCGCAGCACGACTCGCGCGCCGTAGCCGACAGCGAGGCCTCGAGCCACGAGGGCGTGCGCACTCAGGTGACCACCGCCCTCGAGAAGCGCCGGCTCCGCAGCAGGATCACCACGACCACCGGCGCGCCGATGAGTGAGGTGACGGCATTCAGGGGCAGCACCCGGTCGGAGCCGGGCAGACTGGCCGCAACCGACGCGACCAGCGCGATCGTCGCCCCGAGCACAGCGCACGCGGGCACGAGAACGCGGTGGTCGGATGTCCCCGTCACCGCCCGCGCCAGGTGGGCGACGGCGATCCCGAGGAAGGCGATCGGCCCGCAGAAAGCGGTGACGACGCCGGCGAGCAACGATGCCGCGCCGATCGTCAGCATGCGGGCCCGGCGGACCGCCACCCCCATGCTCGCGGCGTACTCCTCGCCCAGCAAGAGCGCGTTGAGCTGCTTGATCGTCAGCAGCGCGGCGACGATGCCCACCGCGACGGCCGGGGCGAGGATGCGCAGCTTCGGCCAGTCGACGCCGCCGAAGCTGCCGAAGCTCCACACGAGGTACGCGCGCAGCCGCTCCGACACCGCGCCCCAGACGAGCAGGCTCACGATCGCGGTGGTCAGGTAGCCGACCATGAGGCCGACGATCAGCACCGTCACCGAGCTCCGAACGCGACGGGCGACGGCGAGCACGATCGCCATCACCAGCGCCGAGCCGACGACTGCGCCACCGGCGACACCGAGGTCGGCCAGCGGCCCGAGGCCGGCGAGGAGCGTCGAGCCCGCTGCACCTCCCGCGGCCAGCACGACGAAGGCAACGCCGAGGCTGGCGCCCGAGCTGATGCCGAGGATGAACGGATCGGCGAGCGGGTTGCGGAACAACGTCTGGAGCTGGAGCCCGGCGACGCCGAGCCCGGCGCCCGCCAACGCGGCGGTGATGGCCTTGGGCAGCCGGAACTCGACCACGATCGTGCGCCACGCGGGCTGGTCGGCGTGACCGCCGGCGAGGATGGCGACGACCTGTCGCAACGGGATCGACACCGACCCGAGCGCGATGGCGGCGACGAAGGCGACCACGAGCGCGACACACGACACGCCGACCGCAAGCCCACGGTGGCGCGCGAGAAGCATCAGCCCGGCGGGATCTTCCGGAACCAGACCGTCACGTGACCGTGCTCCAGCTCTGGATGGAGCACCTCGATCAGGTCGGCCAGCAGCTCGTCGGCCCGCAGCGCCGCGGTCTCGAAGAAGTCGTTGCCTCCCGCCTTGTTCACGATCTTGTCGTTGTTCCAAACGTTGCCGCTCTTGAAGGCGGCAAAGTCTGCGAAGCGCGAGTCGACCTTGCGGGCCGCCGCGAGCGAGGCGAACGTGGGGTCGTCGGCCAGCCACACGTCGGCGTTGCCCGCCTTGCTGAACACGGCCTCGAGGTCGAGCGACAGCCCGCCCGTGGAATGGTCGTAGGAGAACGGGTAGGCGCCGCCCGCGTCACGGATCAAGCGAGCCGAGAAGCTGTTGCCGCCAGGCACGAACCAGGTGCCCTGGAAGGGGACGTTCATGATCACGCCCGGACGGCTCCGCGTCGCTGTCGCGCGACGGGCAAGTGCGCGGTAGCGCGTGGCGATGCCCTCGAACACGCGGGCGGCGAGTCCCTCCTTGTTGACGAACAGGGAGATGAACTTCACCCACTCCGCTCGGCCGAGCGGCGCCTGCTCGAGCCAGTCCGAGTTCACGACGACATTGGTGCCCGCCTTCTGCATGCGGTCGATGCCGTCGGTCGACTCGTCGCCCGTCGACTGCGTCATCACCAGATCCGGCGCGATCGAGGCGAGGAGCTCGAGGTTGGCCTGGGCGCCGTTTCCGACGGCCCGCAGCTTGTGGGCCGCGATGAGCGACCGCACCGACGCGGTGTTGACGTAGTCGAAGTTGTCGACACCCGCGAGCACCGAGGTCGCGCCGAGGGCGTCGAGCATCGGCAGGTATGTCGTCGACATGGTGACGACCCTGTGCACGGGGATCGTGACGACACGGGCGTTTCGCAGCGCACCGGTGAGCGCCGGCTTGGGCGTGCCGCACTGCACGAGCACGTAGGTGAGCCGCGCCCTCGAGCCCGTCGAGGGCTGCGTGTTGGTGACGACCTTGTAGTTGCGGTGGTAGGTGACGCTGAAGCCCACCGACTCCCCGACGACCGCTTTGTCGGGGAAGTAGTCGGTGGCCGCGTCGTAGTGCTTGACGCAGCCGGTGGCGAGGTTGGCGCTCGGGCCGCTCGTCGAGGAACAGGCGGGCAGGGTGACCAGGGCGACGAGCGCGGCAAGGAGCACCGCGCCGCCGATGCGAGGCGTGAGCATCGTCTCTTCCTTCCATCCGTCGTGGAGTTGTCACGCCGCAGCCGGTCTCCTGGCTTCGGATCGACGCTCGCCCCGCCTTCCCAGGCCTCTCGGCCCAGTGGCACTTCGGAGCTCGCTCCCCGTTCACAGTGGCGAGGACCACACCGGATTCGCACCGGTTTCCCGAACACTGCGGCAGCCGGACGCTAGCACCCGCCTGACGAGGACTTTTCGGGCGAACGTCGAACTTCTGGACATGTCGTTCACCGGCCTCCTCCGGCCGCGCCGCATCGTCGTGCTGGCCCTGGCCGGCGCGCTCGTCGCCCTCGCCGCCGGTCCGTCTCCCGGCGCCTCGTTACCCGACAGCCACACCCAGCCGCTCGCCGACGGTTGCCAGCGCAGCGACGCCATGCAGCTCGCGCTCGCCACGCCGGAGTGGACCTACGTCAACCGCGCCCAGGTCCTCGCGGCGCGAGCCGCGGGCGACGCGACCGCCGGCAACAAGACGGTGGTGGGCACCGTGCTGGGCATGCACCCAGCGGGCGACGACCTCTACATCAACCACGACTACAACGACATCGACATCGATGTCGCGCCCGATGCCGCCCACGCCGACCTCGCCGCGACGGGCAACGGTGGCCATGAGCTGGGCCTCGAGTGGGAAGCCACGCACATCCCGGTGTGGGCCTGGCCCCAGCCCGGCGACGGCATCCGCGCCAGCGGCAGCTGGATCTGGGATTGCGGCCATTGGGGGAACGGGCCTGCAGACGAGGACACCGGCGGGGTGTCCGAGCTGCTCCCCTACGACCCCGAGGAGACGGCGAAAGACGTCGCGTCGCCCGGCGCCATCGCCGGCGAGTCGACCGAGCTCCACCCCCTCTACGAGGTGGCGACCTTCCGGAAGGACGCGGCCGACGTCATCGCCGGCCGGGCGAGCCAGGTGTCGAAGCTCGACGTCTGGATCTCGGGTGAGGGTTCACCGGCCTTCGCCGAGGAGGAGTGCGCGCTGAAGGGCATTCCCCCCTCGGCCGCGCGAGCCGCGTGCTCGCAGTCCCACGACGTGGGCGGCGACTACAGCTACACGCTCGACGTCGGCAACGCGACTACGGGCGCGATCGTCACGAGCTACACGTTTCACGACGAGAGCAAGACCATCCCGCAGGGCTTCGCGGTCACGCAGAATCCTGACGGCCACACGGTGACGGTCAGCTTCTCACTCCCCCACGACCAGCTCCCGCAGCGCTTCGGCGTCACCGTGGAGGCGGCGCGCACGGACGCCCCCGCGGCTGTCCACCATGTCGTCACCGTCAACCAGCTCGCCATCCGCTACTCGCTCGACGGCTCCACCGAGCCCAGTCAGAACCCCTTCGCCAACGGGCCCGAGCAGACGCCCGACCCCGGCGAATGGGTGCTGTACGCGGCGGCCAACGGGCACTGGACGCAACTCCACGGCGTCGACCTGCAGACGGGCGCGCCGATCGCCGACATCGCCGTCCCGACCGGTGGCATCACCCTCACGATGCCCGCCGCCTTCGACTACTACCTGCCACAGAACGTCGCACCGACCTTCTACCTGAGCGGGCGCGAGTGCGACATCCCCTTCATGGACTGCATGCGCGAGCAGTTCGGGGCGCCCGGGTTCGGCGCCGACACTCCCTTCCACGAGGCCGGCTTCAACGACCATCCGGGTCGCATCCGGAGCGGCGAGGGCGGCGTGACCCTCTCCGACGGATCGCAGACGCTGTCTCCGGACGTGTCGTTACGGGGTAAGCCCAACGAAAACGACTCCGACTACACCTGCGTCGGCGGCTGTTACATCGTGACGGTGACGTCGTCCTGAGCTGACCGAGCGGCGCGCCGTGCGATCATCGTCGCATGGCGCGCCTCGGGCCCCGCCTCGTCGTCGCGGGCACGCACTCCGGCGTCGGCAAGACCACCGTCGCCACCGGGCTGATGGCCGCGCTCGCGCGCCGCGGCGTGCGTGTTGCCGCCGCCAAGGTCGGGCCCGACTTCATCGACCCCGGCTATCACGCCCTCGCGACGGGGCGGCCCGGCCGCAACCTCGACGCGTGGCTGTGCGGTCGCGAGGCCGTCTGCCCGCTTGCTGCGCGCGCGTCCGACGGCGCCGACGTTCTCGTCGTCGAGGGCGTAATGGGCCTGTTCGACGGCTCTGCCGACGACGCCGGCGCCAGCACCGCCGACGTCGCGCGCCTCCTGGACGCACCCGTTGTGCTGGTGGTCGATGCGTGGGCCCTCAGCGACTCGGTGGCCGCCATGGTCCACGGCTACGCGAGCCTCGACGCACGCGTCCGAGTCGCGGGTGTCGTTCTCAACCGGGTGGCGGGCGCCGGGCACGAGACACTGCTGCGCGACGCGCTGGCACCGCTCGGCATCCCCGTGCTCGGCGCGCTGCCGCCCGACGAGGCTCTCGAGTGGCGCGACCGGCACCTCGGGCTGGTGCCGGTGGCCGAGCATGCCGCCGAGGTGCGCTCGTCGCTCGAGCGACTGGCCTCCGCGGTCGAGCGAGCGTGCGATGTCGACGCGCTGCTCGCGCTGGCACGCAGTTCGCCGGCGGTCGACACCGGCCCTCCACCGTCCGCGCGACCCGCCGGTCGGGCACGGGTTGCCGTCGCCGGTGGCCCCGCGTTCAGCTTCTGCTATCCCGACAACCTCGAGCTGCTTCGCCAGGCCGGGGCCGACATCGTTCCGTTCGACCCACTGCGCGACGCCGCGCTCCCCGACGCCGTCGACGCGCTCTATGCCGGCGGCGGCTTCCCGGAGGTGTTCGTTGAAGCCCTCGCCGGCAACCGGCCACTTCTCGCCGACGTGCGCGAGCGGGTGTGCGCCGGACTCGTGACGTGGGCCGAGTGCGGTGGCCTGCTCTGGCTGGCGCGCTCGCTCGACCGCCGCCCGCTCTGTGGCGTCGTCGCCACCGACGCGCGCATGACCGACCGGCTCACGATTGGTTACCGGCTCGCCCGGACTCGGATCGACACGCCCATCGCCGCGGCCGGCACGCTCGTCCGCGGCCACGAGTTCCACCATTCGATCGTCGAGCCGCAGGGCGACGCGCTCGAGCTCTCCGGCCGTTTCGGCGCGGGCACGGCCGGGTTCGCGTCGCCCACGCTGCTGGCGTCGTACGTGCACGTGCACCTCGCCGCCGATCCGGCGCTCGCCGAGCGCTTCGTCGCCCGCGCCACCCCTGCGGCCCGCTGAACCCCCGACCAGCACCGTCCGTACCATCGGGTGATGGAACATGCGCTGGCGGCGGAGGAGGCATCGTTGGTCGCCCGCGTCGCGGCCGGCGACCGCGGCGCGCCGCTCGCCGAGCTCTACCGCCGCTACGAGGGACGCCTCTACGGGCTGGGACTGCGGCTGCTCGGTGACCCAGGACTGGCCGAGGAGCTGGTTCAGGAGACCTTCGTCCGGCTGTGGCGCAACGCGCCTCGATTCGACGCCGCCCGCGGGTCGGTTTCCACATTCGTGTTCACGCTCGCTCGGCGCATCGCCATCGACCTGTGGCGACGACCATCGTCGCGGCCGTTCGCCCCGCCGCCGGAGGAGCTGGTCGCACCCGGCGACGCCATGGACCGGCTCGTGGTGGGGCTCACCGTGCGCGACGCGCTCGAGTCGCTGTCGCCCGCGCACCGCGAGGTGCTCGAGCTGTCGTACTCGGGCGACCTCAAGCAGACGGAGATCGCCGAGCGCCTCGGGCTGCCGCTCGGGACGGTCAAGACACGGACGTATTACGCGCTTCGGGCGCTCAAGCTCGCGCTCGAGGAGCGGGGCCTCGATGCCTGATCACGCCCAGCCGCATCCGGACCTAGGTCCCTACGTCCTCGGCCTCCTCGCTGCGGACGACGCCGAGGCGTTCGAGGACCACCTCGCGGCGTGCGCAGAGTGCCGCGACGAAGTCGGGCGGCTCTCCGCGCTCCCCGGCCTGCTCGAGCAGGCCGCACCGGCAACGATGGCCTCGGCCGGCCTCGAGGCGCGCACCCTCGCCGCGGTCGAGCGCGCCGCGCGCGCCCGCCGGGCGCGACTGGGTGCTCGCTTCTTCGCGGTTGCCGCCGCCCTCGCGCTCGTCGTCGGCGCCACGGTGCTGCTTGGCCGGGGCAGCAGTCCGTCGTTCACCGTCCGCCTCGTCGCGGCCGACGGCGGGGGGGCGCGCGGGACGGCACGCGTGTTCGCGGTCGGCGGCGGTCGCGTGGTCGACCTCGACGTCCGCGGGCTGGCGCGCACGGGCCCGGAGACGTACTACGAGTGCTGGTACGTCGAGACCCCGGGGCTCGCGCCCACCCACGTGACGGCCGGCACGTTCGTCGTCGGGCCCAACGGGCGCGCCCACGTGCGCATGACGACCGCCGCCGACCCCGACCGCTACCGGATGGTCGTGACCCTCGAGCACGAGGGCACGGACGGAGCCATGCACGGGCCGGCCGTTCTCGTTCCCGCTTGAGCGAACCTTCCGCGGAGCCACTCCGTAGACAGGGACATGCGACGACTGTCTGTGGTCCTCATGGTGGTAGCCGTGCTCGCGGTCGGGTGCAGCAGCAGCAAGAAGAGCTCATCGGCAACGACCAGCCCGAGTGGAGCGAGCGGCTCGAGCGCGGCGGTGCAGCTCGCGGCCCAGGACTTCTCGTTCAGCCCCAACACGATCCAGGCCACGGCCGGCCAGGCCGTAAAGGTGACTATCACGAACAAGGGCAGCGTCGAGCACAACTTCTCGATCACCTCGTTGCACGTCAGCAAGGACGTCGAGAAGGGCGGCACCGAGACCGTCACGTTCACCGCGACGCAGAGCGGCGCGCTCGAGTTCTTCTGCAAGTACCACGTCGACTCCAACGGCATGAAGGGCACCATCACGGTGACCTGAGCCGCGTGGCGATCCGGCTCGCGGCCGCCGCCAGCGCGAACGCGCCGGCGAAGGCGAGCACGCCGCCCACGCCGTCGAGGATGTAGTGGTTGGCGGTGACGACCACCGCCGTCAGCATGAGCAGCGGATGGAGGACCAGCGCAACGCGGAGCCACCGCCGCCGCACCACAGGCAGAAGCGCGACGACGCACCATGTCGACCATCCGAGGTGGAGGCTCGGCATGGCCGCGTACGGGTTGCCGCCGCCGTTGCCCTCCGCGCCGCCCACGGCCCCGATGCCACCGACCGTTCTGCCCGTGTCGACGAATCGGTACGACGGTGCCAGCAGGCGCGGCGGGGTCACCGGGTAGACCGCGAACCCGACCAGCCCGAGCAGGAGCATCCAGCCGAAGACATTGCGAAAGAAGCGGTAGCGCGCGCGGTCGCGCCGCCAGAGGACGATGAACGCGACGATCGGCACTGCGAAATGCAGCCCTCCGTAGTAGACGTCCCAGGCGCGCACGATCGGGCTCCAGTGCAGGAACCAGCTCTGCACTCGCGCCTCGTGGAAGAGGTGCGCCGTCCGCTCCATGCCGATCACCTGCCGGGCGTTGTGGAGCGCGGCGTGAGGCGTCGCCCGGAGGTGGGCCCGCGCCGAGCGGTAGACCAGGTAGACGGCGTAGAGCACCGCCGCCTCCACCAGCGCCCGCCGAGCCCGCCCGGTCAGCATGCGGTCAACCTCCATCCCCGCGTAGGGTCCGTGCCATGTGGGCACGCGGGATCTTCGGTGCGCTGTTGTGCGTCCTCGGCGGGGTGTGGATCTTCCAGGGCGTCGGCGTGCTGCACGGCTCGTTCATGACCGGAGAGGCGGTGTGGACGGTGATCGGCGCGGTGGTCGGCCTCGTCGGGCTGGCGCTGCTGGTCGGGGCGAACCGCCTTCGCACCGGCACACGCGACCGGGTCTGACCGGCGTCACCCGCTCGCGACGAAGCTGAGTCGCACCTGCCGGCGGGGGTTGTCGGCGTTGAGGTCGACCAGCAC
>VAXF01000120.1 GCA_005888395.1 Actinomycetota bacterium
GCCGGCGCTGGCGACCAGCTGGGACGTGCCCGCCGACGGCAAGTCGATCACGTTCCACCTGCGGACCGGCGTGAGCTTCACGGACGGCACGCCGTTCGACGCCGACGCGGCGAAGTGGAACCTCGAGCACAACGCCAAGAACACAACGCTCGACGACTTCACCCACATGACCGGAATCGACGTGCTCGACAAGAGCACCATCCGGATCAATCTCAAGGACGACTTCGCCGTGCCGTTCCTCGACGACATGGGCGACCCGGGCCGGATGGGGATCATGGCGTCGCCGAAGGCCACCGACCTCAACAGCCATCCGATCGGGACGGGCCCGTTCGTGTTCCAGTCCTACTCTCCAGGCGCCAAGATCTCGATCCGCCGCAACCCCACCTACTGGGGGACGAAGCCCAAGCTCGATGGGATCGACTACATCCAGATCGGCACCGGCCCGCCGGCCGTCACTGCGTTGCGCTCCGGCGCGGTCGACCTGATCCGGTTCGAACCTGAGTCGTACTCGACTCTGAAGGCCAACAAGAACGTCCAGGTCGTGGCGCAGCCCACCGGCGCGTACCTGCAGATGCAGTTCCGGCTGGGTCCGTCGTCGCCCTTCAACGACGTGCGGCTCCGCCAGGCCGTCGAGTACGCCGTCGACCGGGAGGAGATCAACCGCGTGGTGAACGAGGGCCTGGGCCAGGTGGCCTCCCAGCCCTTCCCGAAGACGTCGCTCTCGTACAACCCGTTAGTCGCCAACCTCTACCCGCACGACCCGGCCAAGGCCAAGCAGCTCCTGGCCCAGGCGGGGAAGCCCAACGGGTTCTCGTTCAAGATGGTCATCCCGGGCGGGAACATCACCAACATGGAGCGGCAGGGTCAGCTGCTCCAACAGCAGCTCGGTCAGGTGGGCATCAAGGTCGAGATCGTCCGCGTTCTCGGCAGCGACATCGCCACGCAGTACTACATCGCCCGACAGGGCGACGCCTTCGCGGCCGAGAAGCTGGGTGGCACGCTCGACGCCGGCCAGATCTACGGCCAGTACGGCAAGTTCCAGTTCGTCGCCATCTACAACAACCAGGAGCACGCCGACCTCGACCAGCTCGGCTTGGAGGCGCAGTCCGCGGCCCACATCGCGGACGCCCCCAAGATCAACCAGCAGGCGGTCAAGATCGTGATGCAGAACGCGTACGAAGTGCCGATCGCGTACCCGCCGCAGCTGATGGGCTTCGACACGAGTCGAGTGGGCGGGACGATGCGCGGCCAGACCGACATCTGCGACCCTCCCGACCTGCACAACCTGTTCATGAAGTGAGCGAGCCGTAGGCGAGCGAACCAATGGACAGAGCAGCCTGCTCATGGCCACCATCGAAGATGGTGGCCCGATGAGCTGCGATCGCCAGTGACGACCTACGTGGCCCGCCGGTTGCTGGCTGCCATACCTCTGCTCCTGATCGTTTCGGCGCTGGTGTTCGCGCTCTCCTACCTCATCCCCGGCGATCCGGCGGTCGAGCTCGCCGGGGGCACTCACGCGACCCGCGAGCAGGTGATCAAGGTCCGTCACCAGCTCCATTTCGACGAGCCCCTCGTCAAGCAGTACGCGCGTTGGCTGACACACGCCCTTCGCGGCGATCTCGGCCAGTCGCTGATCCGCAACCGGTCGGTGTCGTCGGAGATTCGTAGCCGCTTCCCGGTGACGTTCAGCCTGGCGCTCGGCGGCCTGGTCGTGACACTGCTGCTCGGCGTGCCGGCCGGCATCCTCGCCGGCACGCGCGCCGGGAGCGCGCGCGACCGGGCCATCGCCCTCGGCACGAGCGCGGGCATCGCCATCCCCGACTTCTGGATCGCGATGGTGCTCGTGGTGGTGTTCGCCGTGAAGCTGAAAGCGCTGCCGGCGATCGGCTACACGTCGTTCACCGCGTCGCCGGTCTCGTGGGCCCGCCATCTGGTCCTTCCGGCCATCGCCCTGGGGCTGTCCGGCGCCGCGACGCTCGCCCGCCAGCTGCGCGGGGCGCTGGCCGACGTGCTCGACCAGGACTACATCCGCACGGCCAACGCCAAGGGCCTCAAACGCCGGATGGTGATCGGCAAGCATGCGCTGAAGAACGCCTCGATCACGCCGGTCACGGTGCTCGGCATCCAGTTCGCCTACATGCTGGGTGGCACCGTCCTGCTCGAGTACATCTTCTCGATCCCCGGCATGGGCCAGTATTTCTTCCTCGCCCTCAACAACCGCGATCTCCCGGTGATCCAAGGCGTGACGCTCCTCACCGCGCTCATCTTCGTGGTCCTCAACCTCGGCGTCGACATCACCTACGCGTACGTCAACCCGAAGGTCAGGCTGGGATGAGGGTCAACCCGATCGAGCAGGCGGCCGAGGCATTCAACCCGGCTGCCCACCAGCCGCTGCCCGACGTGGAGCTGGCGATCGCCGGACCCCAGGTCGAGTCGCCGCCGCCGTGGCGTCGCGTCGTCCACCGCTTCGCACACAACCGCTCGGCCATGACGGCGCTGGGGTTCTTGGCGTTCGTGGTGCTCGTCGCCCTGCTGGCGCCTTGGATCGCGCCGCACAACCCGGACCACCAGAACACCCGGCTCATCAACCGCGGACCCATGGCCGGGCACTGGCTCGGCACCGACGACCTCGGCCGCGACCTCCTCAGCCGGCTGATGTTCGGGGCCCGTATCTCGCTGCAGGTGTCGCTCGAGATCGTCGTCCTCGCCGTCGCCATGGCCCTGCCGCTGGGGCTCATCGCCGGCTACGCCGGCGGCTGGCTCGACAGCGTGATCATGCGCGTCATGGACGCGCTGTTCACCTTCCCGCCGCTGCTGCTGGCCCTGGCCGTGGCGGCGCTGCTCGGCCACAACCTCACGACGATCTCGATCGCCATCAGCATCGTCTTCGTGCCCGGCTTCGTGCGCGTGCTGCGAGGTCAGGTGCTGGCCGTGCGGGAGGAGACGTTCATCGAGGCCGCCCGGTCGATGGGGATCAGCGAGCGCCGCATGCTCGGCAAGCACGTGCTGCCCAACGTGGCCGCGCCGGCGATCGTGCAGGTGGCCGTGTTCTTCGGCTACGCCCTCCTCACCGAGACGGGCCTGAGCTTCCTCGGCTTCGGTGTGCAGCCGCCCCATGCCAGCTGGGGCACGATGCTGGAGAGCGCGTACAACTTCATCCTCGACAAGCCGTGGCCGTTGTTCCCGCCGGGGCTCGCGATCTTCCTCACCGTGCTGGCGTTCAACCTCGTAGGCGACGGCTTGCGCGACTCGCTCGGCCGGGAGACGTACATGCCCAAGGGGCTGGGCAGGTGACGACCGCAGTCACGTCGGTGGCGGCGACAGCGGTCGAGCCCGTCGACGCGCTCCTCGCCGTCGACGGCCTCACCGTCGGCTTCGCCACCGCGCACGGGTGGGTCACCGTGGTCGAGGACGTGACCTTCTCGGTGAACACGGGCGAGACGGTCGGGCTGGTGGGCGAGAGCGGGTCGGGCAAGACCGTGACCGCCCTGTCGCTGATGGGCCTGATCGACAGGCGGGCAGGCCGCGTCACCGGGGGCACGATCACCTTCGACGGTCGTGACCTCACTGCCCTGCCGCCCGACGAGCTGCGGCGGCTGCGCGGCGATGACCTCTCGATGATCTTCCAGGAGCCGATGTCGAGCCTCAACCCGGCCTTCACCATCGGCAACCAGATCGCAGAGACGGTGCGGGCCCACCGTCACGTCTCGCGCGCGGTGGCCCTCCGGCGGGCTGTGGAGATGCTCGAGCTCGTGGGCGTGCCCGACCCTCATCGCCGCGTGAACGACTTCCCGCACGCGTTCTCGGGGGGCATGCGCCAGCGGGCGATGATCGCCATGGCCCTCGCGTGCGAGCCCAAGCTGCTGATCGCAGACGAACCCACCACCGCACTCGACGTCACCATCCAGGCCCAGGTGCTCGACCTGCTGCGTTCGCTCCAGCGCGAGCTCGGCATGGCGGTGCTGTTCGTCACCCACGATCTCGGCGTGGTCGCCGACCTCTGCGATCGGGTGGTCGTGATGTACGCAGGCCAGGTGGTCGAGCAGGCGTCGGTCACCGCGCTCTTCGCTCGGCCGCGCCACCCGTACACCGAAGGGCTGCTGGCGGCGATGCCGCAGTTGGCTCCGGCCGGCACGCGATTGCGCGTCATCCCGGGCCAGGTGCCGTTGCCCGAGCGGTTCCCGTCCGGCTGTCGCTTCCATCCGCGCTGCCCGCACGTCCAGCCGTACTGCTCGACCACGGACCCGCCGTTGACCGCGGCGCCGGACGGCGCGGTCAACCGCTGCCTGCGCGCGGAGGAGCTGAGCCTGACCGGCAGCACCTGGGTGGCTGTCGAGCCGTCCGCACCGGCACAGCCGTCGGCGCGGCCGCCGCAGTCTTTGACAGAGGTGGCGCCGCTGCTCGAGGTGAGCGATCTGCGGATGGAGTTCCCGGTGCACAGCGGGATCCTCCGGCGGACGATCGGGCAGGTGCGAGCGGTCGACGGCATCAGTTTCACGATCGACCGCGGCCGCACGTTGGGGCTCGTGGGGGAGAGCGGGTCGGGCAAGTCGACGACCGCCCGCCTCGTGCTGCGGCTGATCGAGCCGACCGGGGGTCGCGTGGTGCTCGAGGGCGCCGACGTCACCACGATGGACAAAGCCGAGCTGCGGCGCACGCGCCGCCGCATGCAGATCGTGTTCCAGGACCCCTACTCGTCGCTGGACCCCCGCTCGACAGTGGTGGAAGCCGTCGGCGAGCCGCTGGAGGTGCATCTCGGGCTGCGGGGAGCGGCCCGTGACGCGCGGGTGGTCGAGCTGCTCGAGTCGGTCGGGCTGGGCCGGGCCGCGCTCCGCCGCTATCCCCACGAGTTCAGCGGCGGCCAGCGACAGCGAATCGCCGTGGCCCGGGCGCTCGCCCTCGATCCGAGCCTGCTGATCTGCGACGAGCCCGTCAGCTCGCTCGACGTGTCGACCCAGTCACAGGTGGTCAACCTGCTCGGCGACCTGCAGGACGAGCGGGGGCTGACCTATCTCCTCATCGCCCACGACCTGTCGGTGGTTCGCCACATCAGCGACCGCATCGCAGTCATGTACCTCGGACGCATCGTCGAGATCGGCGACGCAGAGGAGGTGTACAACCGGCCGACCCACCCCTACACGCAGGCCCTGCTGTCGGCCATCCCGGTGCCGGAGCCCGCGGCACAACGCAGCCGCCACCGGATCGTGCTGCAGGGCGACGTGCCCAGCCCGTTCGACCCGCCGTCGGGCTGCCGGTTCCACACCCGCTGCCCGTACGCCATGGACGTGTGCCGCACCGAGGACCCGCCACCGTTCGAGAACAGTGCGGGCACCACCATGTACTGCCACCTCCACACCGTCGGCCCGCAACTTGCGGGCGAGCCGGTCAGCCTGCTGCAACCCACGACACCCAAAGGAGAACAATGAGCAGAGCCATCAGGGTCGCCGCCATGATCGGCGTCGTCATCTTGCTGCTGGGCGCGTGCAGCAGCAAGAAGAAGTCTTCATCGGCCACGTCGAAGACCACCGCGGCGCCGGCCACGACCGCAGCGCCGGCCGCCACGACCACGACCGCCGCGGCGGGGACCCCGAAGCAGACGATGACGGTCACGCCCTCCACGGGGCTCAAGAACGGTCAGGTGGTGCATGTCGTCGGCAAGGGGTTCACCCCGGGTGCCACCCGCGGCGTCCTCGAGTGCGCCGACAAGGGCAACGCCACCGGCGCGGGCGACTGCGACCTGGGCGGCATCAAGACCGCGGCCGCGGCCGCCGACGGCACTGTGACGATCGACCTCCCGGTGAAGAAGGGGCCTTTCGGGTCGAACAACGTCGTGTGCAGCGCGGCGCAGAAGTGCCTGCTGTCGATGAGCGACCTGACGGCCACACCCAAGGAGCTCGCCACCGAGAACATCTCGTTCGCCTGAGCGAATATCCCGCGTCGCCAGTCACAGTCCGATCATGCCGGCGACGCGGGCGCGGTGGGTGACGCCGGTGCCGAAGAGCGCGTCGTCGGCCTTGGCCCGCTTCACGTAGAGGTGCATGTCGTGCTCCCACGTGTAGCCGATGCCGCCCATGATCTGGATGCCCTCCTGCGCCAGCAGGCG
>VAXF01000139.1:0-6577 GCA_005888395.1 Actinomycetota bacterium
AGAGGAGTGGTGCACAGCGGTGACCTCGTCGCAGTGCTGGTGGGCTCGCCTTCCGACCCCGACCCGGCGACCGACACGCTGCGACTGGTTCGCGTCCATTGACCGCCGACGGGCGGTTCCCGCCCGGCTTCTTCGACCGGGCCGATCCCTCGCCCGATCCGATGTTCTACTCCTGGCCGCGGCTGGTGACCCACATCGACGACGACGCCATCGCCGCGGTCGGCGAGCTCTACGAGGAGCTCCGCATCGACGGCGACGTCCTCGACCTCATGGGCTCGTGGGTGTCCCACTTCCGGCGTGCGCCCGTGCGGCTCACCGTGCTCGGTATGAACAAGGCCGAGCTGTCCGCCAACCCCCAGGCCGCCGCGACCGTCGTCCACGACCTCAATGCCGAGCCCCGGCTGCCGTTCGAGGACCGGTCGTTCGACGCGGTCGTGTGCTGTGTGTCGGTCGACTACCTGGTGCGGCCGGTCGAGGTGTTCCGGGACGTGGCCCGAGTCGTGCGACCGGGTGGGCCGTTCGTGTGCACGTTCTCGAACCGCTGCTTCCCGACCAAGGCCGTCCGTGGCTGGCTCTCCAGCAGCGACGAGCAGCGGGCCCGCATCGTCGCCGAGTACTTCCGCCGGGCGGGGAGCTGGGCCGAGCCGGTGGTCGAGTGCCGGGCGCCGGCCTACCGGGGACGCGACCCCCTCTTCGCGGTGTGGGCCGTCAGACCGCCGGCCTCTTAGCTGAGTGGCCGGCCCACCGAGCCCGGCCGGCGGCCCGGTCGATCGTTGTCCGGGTTGCACGGCACCCGTCGAGCGCGGTCGCGTCCGCCGCCACGGATCCGTCGAGCGGTTCAGCTGCCTCGGCTGCGGGCTCCAGCTCGTCCGCCGCGGTGGAGAGCCCTGGCGGGCCATCCGAGGTTGAAGGTCACGGCGCGAAGCTGGAGCGGCACTGGATGAGCCAGCGGCCGTCCTGCTCGACGACGACGTAGACGGCCGGGTAGACGCCGATGACCGACCGGTCGGCGCGGTAGCGCGTGAACTGCACGTCGAGGTGGACCTTGCCGTCGCCGACGTGGATGACACGGCGGTGGTCCCATTCGCTGTGGTCCCAACCCGTGCGGGCCCGTAGCACGGGGATCGCCTGCTCCATCGCCGCCAGGCCCTCGTCGATCGTCTGCCAGATCCGCACCTGGCCGCTGGCCAGGCGGATGTGCGGGTAGGCCAGCGTCGCCGCGTGAGCCGGAACGTCGGCTGCGTTGAAGGTCGCCAGGAACTGCTCGGTCACCGCCATCGCGCCGGCTACGGCGCCTTGGTCGTCGAGCACGGCACCACACTGGCCACCCGGCCACGGGCTTGGCAAGGTGGCGACGTGACGACGCTCCCGGCGGCCGGGCTCCACGCCGACGCGCTGGTGGTCGACACGCACGTCCACGGCCCGCGGTTCGTCCCCCAGCCGTTCCGCTCGCTCTATCGGCTGGTCAACCGACGAACGATGCCCGCCGACCTCGGCTTCGACGTGCTCGCCGCGTCGGGAGTCGACGTGGTCGTGGGCACCGCCGTCGGCGACCCGGTCGTGACCCGCTGGTACGGGCGGGACGCGTGGCACGCGGTGCTCACCCAGATCGACCAGCTGGTCGCCGAGATCATGTCCGTCGGTGGGTCGGTCGCGCTCGACGTCGCCGCGGTCCGCGCCGCTCACACCACCGGGCGGCCGTCGCTCGTCCTCGGCCTCGAGGGCGCCGACGCCATCGGGTCCGACCTCGACCGCCTCGACGAGCTGCACCGCCTCGGCGTCCGCACGATCATCCCCGTCCACCTGGGGGACAACCCGATCGGCACGACTTCGCTGCCGTGGCAGCGGTATGTCGGTCCGTTGCCCGTCCGCCGATCCCGACGGCTCGGCCTGAGCTCGTTCGGCCGTTCGTTCGTCGAGCGGGCGAACCGCCTCGGCATCATCGTCGACGTGTCCCACGCGGATCCGACCACCACGATGGCGATCGTCGAGGCCAGCACCGCGCCCGTGATGGCGTCCCACAGCGGCGCGCGGGCCTGCGACGATTTCGCCAGGTACGTGACCGACGAGGAGGCACGTGCCATCGCCGGCACCGGCGGCGTCATCGGGCTGTGGCCGTACTTCCACCGGGGGCGCGGCGTGCGCTCGCTGGACACACTGCTCGGCCACGCCCGCCACCTGGTCGACCTCGTCGGCGCGCGCCATCTCTGCATCGGCACCGACATGAACGGTGTTCCGGGCCTGATGGACGGGTACCGGGGCGAAGCCGACCTGAGCGTGATCACCGAGGGCTTGCTCCGGATCGGGTTGGCCGAAGCCGACGTGCGCGCGATCCTCGGCGAGAGCTTCCTCCGGGTCCTGGAGGCGGTGACGGGTCATGAGTAGCGATCGAGCGAGTGGGAGAGGAGTTCCCCATGGGTGACGACGGTGACAGCGGTCGGTACTCGGTCGCGTTCCCCCGCCGGTGGTGGTACCCGACGTGCCGGTCGTCGGAGCTGACGCGGCGACCTCGGGCGGTGACCCTCATGGACCTCCCGTTGGTGCTGTTCCGCGACGGCGGTGGCCGGGCCCGCGCCCTCACCGACCGGTGCCCCCATCGCAACGCCCCGCTGTCGCTCGGTACCGTCCACACCGACGGCTGCCTGGAGTGCGCGTACCACGGCTGGCGATTCGACGGCGACGGCCGCTGCCGGGCCGTGCCGGGGCGCACCACCGGTGACGCCGCCGCGCCGGCCAGGGACGCGCCGGGCCACGCCACCAGGGAGCAGGACGGCTTCGTCTGGGTCTGGGGCGACGGCGCCGTCCCTCCTGCCGGTGACCCGTTCGCCCTGCCCGAGCTCACCGAGCGGGGCGCTGGTGAGGTCGTGTTCCCGTGCGACCTCGACTGCACGCTGCACGCCGCCTTGGAGAACTCCCTCGACGTCCCGCACACCGCGTTCCTCCACCGAGGCCTGTTCCGCGGCGGCGAGCCGACCGAGATCGTGGCCGTGCGCGACGAGGTGCCCGGAGGCGTCGAGGTGCAGTACCTGGGCGAGCCGATCGGCTTCGGTCCGGTGCGGCGCCGGCCCGGCAGCGGACTCACGTTCGACCACTGGGACCGCTTCTTCCTGCCGTCGATCGCCCAGATCGAGTATCGGGTGCCCGGGTGGCTGCGGATCGTGAACACGATCCTCCACCTCCCGCTGTCGCCGTTCAGGACTCGGGCATGGTTCGTCGTCCGGTTCTGGACCCGCGCGCCGGCGTCGGTGGTGCGGCCCGTCGTGCTTGCCCGGGGCCGCCAGATCCTGCGTCAGGACGCCAGGATCCTGGCCGCCCAGAACGAGAACGTGCGCCGCTTCGGCGGCGAGCGCTACGCGTCCACCGAGCTCGACCTGATCGGCAACGCCATCTGGCTCCTGCTGCGCCGGGCCGTGCAGGCGGAGCGCGACGGTGGACCGGCCGCCACACCCGGGCAGGCCGAGGAGCCCGCGCTGTCCCACACGTCGGTGACCTTCACGGTGTAGCGCGCCCGATGCGGACAGGGCGTGGGCACGCACGGCGTCGATGACCCGTTCGGATCGGGGGAGGAAGGGGTACCGTCCGATGCCTCGACCTCGACGACGAAGGTCCCCAGCGCGCCGATCCCCCACGACGTCCGCGAGGCCCGGTACTCCGGCCAACCCGACATAGGGTTGGCGATCTTGGTGTCGGTGATCCAGTGTCCGGCCGGCTGCCGGTGGTAGTCGGCCCCCGCGTCGGCGACCGGGACCAGCGCCCGCACCGCGAGCACCCGAGGCCCGTTCCTGCTCGGCATCGCGTCACGTTACGGGTCGGGACAGCAGCGATGCTGGCGCTGATCGCGACCGCGGCGGGGTGCCGGCATCCCGCTGCTGTCGTCGTGGCTCGCTCCCGGCCCGTCACCTACCGCATCCTCTACGAGGTCGACCAGCCGTCGTCGAGGCCCCCGTCGGTCCGGTGGGAGGTGCTCACGGTGCGTCGGCCGTTCACCGCCCGCAAGGCGTCGTTCGCCGACCGTCCCACCGGCCAGCGCCCGGACGCCGGCACCCTCGCCACGCTCGACCGGCTCTACAGCATCCAGCCCGGGGGCGCCCTCCACGAGGTGGCCGGGCGACAGCCCGGCCCGCCCACCGGCGACCAGGCGCTGGGCCCCGAGCGGCGGGCGGCGGTCGCGCGGCGCATGGCCCGGCCCGCAGGGACGCGGGTCGTCGCCGGCCGCCGCTGCCGCGACTACCGGTTCCTGGAGCCGCCCGCCGGACCGATCAAGGCGCTCGCCGGGCGGGACCACGACCTCCTCTGCATCGACGAGGCCGGCCTGGTGCTGCGCGAGGCGTGGACGATGCGCGGCCACGTCGCCCTCCGCCGGCGCGCCGAGCGGGTCGAGGTCGACCCGCCCATCGCCGGGGAGGAGTTGGACGCGACGGGCGCGGCCCCACCGCCGACCCCGACCGCCGTTCCCACGGCCGGGCCCACCGCCGGAGACGACAGCTTCCTTCCCGCGCCGGCGGCGCCGGCCGGCTTCACCCAGGCCGCGGTCGACCGGTTCTCGCTGCCGGGACCTCAGCAGCAGCCGGGCGAGCCGCCCCCCGTGCTCTACACGTCAACCGTGTGGGCGTTCGCGCGTGGCCCGGACGCGGTCACAGTCGAGGCCGGCTCGACGCCGTCGGGCAACCTGCCGTGGAACGAGGCCGACGCGTCCGAGCCCGCCTCGCTACCCGTCGGCCCGGCCCACTCGGTCCTGCGCAGCGACGGGCCCGAGCTCCGGGTCGACCTCGGCGGCGGCCGCTGGCTGCGCGTCCGCGGCACCCTGTCACCCGAGCAGCTCGAGACCTACGCGCGCACGTTGCGGAAGCCGACGTGAGCCGCAACCAGCGGCTACACCTGGCTGGCTGCCCTCGCATCGCTGAACCGACTGCCGGTGGGCTAGTCAGTGCCCCGTGACCACAAACCTGTATGTGGTTGTGGGAGGTGCCCGAGGGGGGCGGCTCCCGCCGGCCCCCCTCGGCCTGGTCGGATCCGGCTTCGCCGGTCCGACCAGCGACAACGAGCGCGGCCGAAGGCCGCACGACAGGCGAGCCGACGGCCCGTCAGGGCCGAGGCGAGCAACTCGACCGGGAACCTCTGGTTCCCGGTCGAAGGGCTAGACGAGCTCGTGCTCGTCCTGGGTGCCGAGGTAGGACTCGACGACCTGGGGGTGCCTGAGCACGTCGGCGGGCGGACCGTGGGCCACGACCCGGCCCCGGTCGAGGGCGACGAGGTGGTCGGCGAGGCCACTGATGAGCGGCATGTCGTGCTCGATGACCAGCATGCTGCAGCCGAGCAGCTTCTGGGCCTGCTTCAGCAGTGGCCCGAGCGCCTCCGTCTCCTTCTGGGCGATGCCCGACGAGGGCTCGTCGAGGATGAGCACGGTCGGGCGGTGGGCGACGATCGTGGCGATCTCGAGGATCCGCCGTGACCCGGTGGACAGCTCCCCGACGAACTTGTTGCGGAACGCCCACAAGCCCATGAGACGGATGAGGTCATCGACCTGGGCAAGCACGGCTCGCTCCGACTCGGCCACGATCGGCATGCCGAGCACGGCGGGCACCACTCCCTTCACCTCGACCCGGCGCTCGAGGCCGACCGCTATTGCCTCCCGCACGGTGAGCGACGGCCACAGGCGGGCGTCCTGGAACGATCGCCCGAGGCCCATGGCGGCCCGCTCGGACGCCGTCCGATGGGTGATGTCGTGGCCGTGGAGCACCACCCGTCCAGAGTCCAGTGGGACGAAGCCGTTGACGAGGTCGAAGATGGTCGTCTTGCCCGCTCCGTTCGGTCCGATGAGGCCGAGGATCTCACCGTCGTGGACCGTCAGGTCGACGTCGTCGACCGCGGTGACGCCGCCGAACCGCTTGGTGAGGGCGTGCGTCTCCAGCACCGTCGGCGCGGCGAGCAGGCCGGCGCGGTGGTCGGGCGCATCGGCTCGGGCCGCCGCGGATGGGCGCCGCGCACCGTCGCCGTCGGCCCTCCCGTCGCCGTCGGCCCTCCCGTCACCGTCGGCGCCACGCAGCGCCTCGTCGACCGCGACCGATCCTTTGAGGAAGACGGCCCGGAGGATGTCGGTGCGCTCCAGGAGCTCGGCGGTCGGGCCGGAGAACCGCATCTCCCCCTTCTCGAGGAAGAAGGCCCGTTGGGCCAGGCGCAGGGCCAGGTTCACCGACTGCTCGACCAGGATGATCGTCGTGCCGTTGTCGTGGATGGCCCGCACGATGCCGAGCAGCCGCTCCACCACGGTGGGGGCGAGGCCGAGCGACAGCTCGTCGACGAGCATCAGCTTCGGCTGGGCGATGAACGCCTGGCCGAGGCTGAGCATCTGCTGCTCGCCGCCCGAGAGGCTGCCCGCCGCGGTGTGCCACCGGTCGCGCAGCACCGGGAAGTAGCCGAGCACCCGCTCGGTCGCCTCCCGCACATAGGCGGAGTCGCCCCGATACATCCAACCCGCCACGCGCAGGTTCTCGGCGACGGTGAGCGTCGGGAAGATGCCGCGGCCGCCCGGCACCTGCTCGACGCCGAGCCGTGCCGTCGTCCCGGGGTCGGCGTG